>JANOQU010000636.1:0-6084 GCA_031422355.1 Actinomycetes bacterium | reverse complement strand
GTGGAAAACCGCCAGGTTTGGCTGATGTGACGGTCCAGGCTGTGGCTCTTGTACTGGGTCAACACAACGATTTTGAGATAGCGGGAGTTGGCAAAATTCGACAGCACGAAGTCGATGATTCGGTAGTTGCCGCCGAATGGCACAGCGGGCTTCGCCCGGTCTGCGGTCAACGGAATCAGCCGTCGACCTTCTCCACCTGCGAGGACGATGACGAGGACGCGCGGTTCAGACATACGCCATTTACATTAGACCTGGTTGGTAAGGAGGCGCTGATACCACTCGAGATGTTTGAGCGTCGGCTGCTCCCATGACCAGTCGATCTGCATCCCTCGCTTGCGCATCGCGGACCGACGTCGGGGCTGATTGAACGATCGCGTGATCCGGTGCATTCCGTCGAGGAGATCCAGTGATGTCGGCGCAGCCACGACGACGCCGGTGCCCGCGAGCGGGAACGCATCGATGTCGGTGACCGTGTCGTGAAGGCCGCCGACGTCGGTGACGAGAGGAAGGGTGCCGTAACGCATGGCTTGCATCTGGGCCAGGCCGCACGGCTCGAATCGGCTCGGCATCACGAATACGTCGCCTCCTGCAAAGAGTCGATGGGCGAGGCCCTCGTCGTAGCCATTGACGAACGAGACCACCTGGGGGTGTTCGGCGACTGCTGACGTCAACGCGTCGACAAGATCCTGCTCTCCGCTGCCGAGCACGATCATCCGGGCACCGAGACCCTCGAGGTAGGGGACAAGCGGAACGATCAGATCGACCCCCTTCTGATGAGCGAGTCGGGTGACGACCACCATCAGTGGGCCATCGCCGGGAGGTAATCCCGCTTCGGCGAGCAGACCGGATCGAAGCTCGGCTTTCGGAGCCATGTTCTTGACGCTGTATGAAGCGGACAGGTGTTGGTCCCGGCTCGGATTCCACTCGTTCGCGTCGATTCCGTTGAGGATGCCGACAAGGCGTTCACCCTTGGCCAGCAGCAGATCGGCGATCCCGAACCCGCCAGCATCGGTGGTGATCTCGGTGACGTAGTGGGGGCTCACTGAGATCACCAGGTCGGCGAGTCGAACCGCGCCGACCAGCGGATTGCAAGCCCCGCCGAGAAGGAACTCGTCCCGGTGGTGACTGAACGCTCGAACCCAGCCGGGATCGGACCAACCTTGATATCCGAGGGTGTGAATCGTGAGCACCGTCGGGGGCGGGCTGGCGAGGTGGGCGAGTGTGGTCGAGGTGTGCCAGTCATTCAGGTGGAGGATGTCTGGTTTGTCCATCTCCACCAAAGCGGCCACCGCAGCCGAGAACGCGAAGAACCGCTGGTCGTTGTCCGCCCATCCATTGCCGTCGGGTTGTAGATAGGGATGGGCGCGGGCGATACCCGGGGCTTCGATCAGCGTGACCTGGCCAGCCTCACCCAGGGGCCCGGCAGGGACCCCGGACCGAGCGGTCGCAGGACCAGCCCACGTCGGAACAGGCAGCGTCCGAACCGTTTCGTCGAGCAGTTCGATCGATCGATAGTCGGGCATCACCACCTGGACATCGACGCCTTGTCGGCGAAGTTCGGCGACATACCCCGCAGCGGCAGCGGCGAGGCCGCCGACGCGTGCCAGCGGCGCGAACTCGGCGGTGGCGAACAGAACGTTCAATCCGTCACCGTCCCCAGTCCGGGTCCAGTTGGTCCCGACGTGGAGGATCGGCTCCGACGCGAGTGCACGTCGACGCCGCGACCTGATTCGCAGCCGCGGCCGCGTTCGCCACCAGTTCGAGGTCCGTGAGGTCACTGATCGTCAGGCCAGATTGGGTCCATGCGGTCAGAAATCCGCCGCCGAACGAATCGCCGGCGCCGATGGTGTCGGCGACGACGATCTTCGGAATCGCGACCGATCGCTGACCCGCAGCCGTCACCACGATGGTCTCGTCGCCGCCGGCGGTGACCAGCGCCGCCCGAACGCCTCCTTGCACCCACCTGATTGCAAGTTCAACAGGCGAAAGACTCGGAGCCAGGTACTCGGCATCATCGGTGCTGATCTTGACGACATGGGTCGCCCCGAGGATTCGGTCGATCCGAGCCACGTACGCGTCTCTGTCGGCGATGATCGTCGGTCGACAGTTCGGATCCAGCATGACCACGACGTCCTCGGCCAGGGTCGAAAGATACGTCTCGACGGTCGTTGCCATGGGCTCCAAGACCAGGCCAAGGGTGCCGACGTGAACCGCTTCGATCACATCAGCGCTGATGGGGACCGTGTCGAGCGCGGGTGCGGAAGTATGGGCAATGTAGAATCGGTAGGTCGCTGCGCCGCCGTTGTCGAGTTCTGCGGCCGCCAACGTGGTTGGTGCGTCGGTGCGTTGAATCAATTCGGTTCGCACACCGTCGGCGCGAAGCTGCTCGAACAGGCGGCCGCCGAAACGGTCGTCTGAGACACAACCGAGGAACGCGACGTCGGCTCCCAATCTGGCGATGGTGCGCGCGACATTGAACGGTCCGCCACCGAGCTCAGCGGAGACCGATCCGTCGGGCCGTACGACCAGGTCGATCAATGCCTCTCCGGCGACGAGAATCATGCGATGAGGAGCTGACGGCGGATCATACGGGGCGGATCATATGACGCGGAACTACCCCGTTCATTCCCGGTGAGGGCCCTTGTAGTTCGCCTGAGCCTCCCGGATCTCTTGAAGCGCTGCTTCGCGTCCCGCAAGTCCGGCCGTCGACGAGGTCTTGCCCGGCTCCAACGCCTTATAGACCTCGAAGAAATGCTGGATCTCTTCGACAAGTTGCGGCGTCAGGTCTTCGATGTCTTCGACGCCAGTCCAGCGCGGCTCCCGAGGTGGGACACAGATGATCTTGGCGTCCTCTCCGGCTTCGTCGTGCATGTACAGCACGCCGACAGGCCGAGCTTGAACCCAGACCCCTGGATACACCGGATCTTCCAGCAGCACCAAAGCATCCAACGGATCTCCGTCGCCGCCGAGGGTGTTGGGAATGAATCCGTAGTCAGCCGGATAGGTCGTTGCGGTGAAGAGCCGCCGATCGAGAAACACCCGACCCGTGTCGTGATCGATCTCGTATTTGTTCCGGCTTCCGCGCGGAATTTCGATGACGACGTGGATGCAACCCTCAGCAAGCGGATCTGCCATCCGGCCATCGTGACACACCACCCGGGCGGTTGGGGAAACGTCCGCTGACGAGAATCTAGAGGGGCCATCGCAGACATCACCGATTAGTCTGACGGTCTCTATGGAATTCCGCCGGATCACCAATCTGCCCCCGTACGTCTTCTCGATCATCAACGGACTGAAGATCGAGGCACGTCGGGCAGGCGCAGATGTGATCGACCTCGGATTCGGAAACCCCGATATTCCCTCGCCTCAGATTGCCGTCGACAAGCTGTGTGAGGCCGCACAGAACCCCAAGAACCACAGGTATTCGCTGAGCCGCGGGTTACCCAAACTGCGTGAGGCCGTCGCTGATCTGTACGAGCGGAAGTGGGGGGTGCAGCTCGATACGGAGTTGGAGATCACCAACACGATCGGATCGAAAGAAGGGTTCAGCCACCTCATGTGGGTGTTGCTCGATCGCGGCGATGCCGCCATCGTGCCGAGTCCCAGTTATCCGATCCACATCTACGGCCCGCTGTTTGCAGGTGCGGATCTTCGTCAGGTGCCGATGCGCCATCTCGCAGACCCGCGAGTTCAAGGTGACTTCACCGGCGACTTCTTCGACAGTCTCACCACTGCCTACGACGTTGGCTGGCCCAAGCCCCGAGTCTTGGTGATTTCGTTCCCACACAACCCAACCGGCGCCGTCGTCGACCTGGATTTCATGCAAAAGGTGGTCGATTTCTGTCGCGAGCGAAACATGATCGTCGTTCACGACTTCGCCTACGCCGACATGGGGTTCGATGGCTACAAGCCGCCGTCGATCCTGCAGGCCGAGGGCGCCAAAGAGTGTGCAGTGGAGCTCTACAGCATGACGAAGAGCTTTTCGATGGCCGGCTGGCGGAGCGCGTTCCTCGTCGGCAACGCCGAGGTCGTCCAGGCGCTGGTCAAGTTGAAGAGCTATCTCGACTACGGCATGTTCCAGCCGGTCCAGATCGCAGCGACGGTGACGATGAACGAGGCGCCGGAGTTCCCTGAGGAAGTGTGCGCGATCTACCAGAGTCGCCGCGACGCCCTGATCGACGGCCTCGGCCGGATCGGATGGGAGATCCCGAAACCGAAAGGGTCGATGTTCGTTTGGGCGCCGATTCCAGAGCCGTACAAGGACATGGATTCGGTCGAATTCTGTTCGCACATCGTACGCGAATGCGACGTCGCGCTGTCGCCCGGACTCGGATTCGGTCCGGGCGGAGAAGGCTTCGTCCGGTTTGCGCTGATCGAGAATGAGCAACGCATTGCCCAGGGCCTACGCAACCTCAAGCGTGGCTTGACCAAACTCGGTTGATCCTCCGGCCGAGCCATTCATCTGATGGACACACATTTGCCACAGACCGCGAACGTTGAGTTTGTAGGTTGCAGGCCGTGAGTTCATTTGTCGTTCGTGTCTGGCTGCCTGATCGTCCGGGTGCATTAGGCCAGGTCGCAACCAGGATCGGTGGGGTTCACGGCGACGTCGTTGGCATTGAGATCCTGGAGCGTGGCGGAGGAAGCGCGGTCGACGAGTTGATCGTTGCCCTTCCCGACGACGTGACCAGAGAGTTGTTGCTGACCGAGATCGCTCAGGTCGACGGCGTCGCGATCGAAGACATTCGGCCGATCGATCCACGTCGCCCCGATGCGGGGATGCTTGCGCTGGAGATCGCTGCGGTGTTGGTCGAATCGGATCCAAGCGATTGCCTCGGGCTGTTCTGTGAGCGCCTTCAGTTTCTCGTCGATGGCTCATGGGCGATCGCGATGCGTAGCGACGACGGAGCGGTCCTCGTGGAGCGCGGCGGCACACCGGACACAGCCTGGTTGGCAGCATTCTTCGCTGGCAGCCGCCACCTCGAAGCTGGTGACTCTGGCCCCTCGGCGCCTGGCGACGTGGTCTGGACGAATCTTGCCGTCGCCGGGATCTCAGTTGCGTCTGGACGCACGGACCGACCGTTCCATAGCCGTGAACGGGCGCAGGTTGCGCTACTCGGCCGGGTCGCGAACGGCCTGATCGCGACTGCGCTCGACCGCGCGTAACCATTGGCCATGCGCCACGTCTGCAACGGTTCGGTCTTGTGTCGGGACGAACGAGGCATCCAGCTTCCACTGGTTCGTGATCGCGTCGAGCGACGGCCAGACGCCTTCGGCGAGGCCAGCGAGGAATGCGGCACCGAGGGCAGTTGTTTCCTGGTCCGTCGGGCGTCGAACCTCGACCCCGAGTTGATCTGCCTGCATCTGCAGCATCACATCCATCGCGGACGCACCCCCGTCGACGCGGAGGTCCACGAGTTGCGTCCCGGACGCGTGGGTCATTGCGTCAACGGCATCACGTACCTGGAACGTCATGGCCTCGACGACGGCGCGAGCGATATGGGCTCGACCGGTCCCCCTCGTGATCCCGATGATCGTGCCCCGAGCATACGGATCCCACCACGGGCTGCCGAGACCTGTGAATGCCGGCACCAGGTACACCCCGCCGTTGTCGGGCACCGTCGCCGCCAGCGGACCGACCTGCTCGGCGGATTCGATGATCTGGAGCCCATCGCGCAACCATTGAACGGCGGCACCGGTCACGAAAATGGCCCCTTCGAGGGCGTAGGTGGTGGTGCCGTCGGCGAGCGTCCAGGCAACGGTGGTGAGCATGCCGTCGGTTGGCGCAGGGCACGTGTCACCGATGTTGAGCAGGATGAAGCTGCCAGTTCCGTAGGTGTTCTTGGCCATTCCCGGGGTGAAGCAGGCCTGACCGAACAGCGCGCTCTGCTGATCTCCTGCGATTCCGGAGATCGGAATGTCTGCCGGAACACCGCATATTGCGCTGGTCAACCCGAATCGGCCGCTCGATGGTCGCACCACTGGAAGGGCGGCCATTGGGACATGAAACAGGTCGCACAAGTCGGCATCCCACGCAAGCGAACGAATGTCGAACAGCATCGTGCGGCTGGCGTTGGACGGATC
>JANOQU010000635.1:0-5396 GCA_031422355.1 Actinomycetes bacterium | reverse complement strand
CGTCGTCTTCCAGCAGCAGCTCGGCGTACCCGATGAGGTGATTCACCGGCGTGCGCAGCTCGTGGCGCAGCTCGCGGGCTTCCTCTGGTGTCACTCGGGTGCCTTCACGCCGAACGCTGCCATCTTGGCCAGCAGCCGGGGCAGGTCGACGGGCTTCGTGTCGTAGTCGTTGCCGCCGGCCGCCATCGCCTTCTCGCGGTCGCCCGGCATCGAGTGCGCGGTGAGCGCGATCACCGGCAGATGGGCGGTTGCGGCGTCGGCACGAATGGCCCGGGTCGCCTCCCAACCGTTCATCACCGGCAGGCTCATGTCCATCAGTACGAGATCAGGCGCCTCGCTGCGCGCCATCGCCACTCCCTCGCCACCGTCGAGGGCGATCACAACGGTGAAACCGCGCCGCTGCAGTCGGCGCGACAACATGTCGCGGTTCATCTCGTTGTCTTCGACGATCAAGATCTTCGGCATCGCGGCTACTCGTCCTCTGTGCGCGGAGTCGTTGCGCCGGGGTGCGCGATGGCGCGGACGGTGAGGCCGTCGATGCCGACGAAGTCGTTCGGGTGAACGGTGTAGAGGGGCAAGTCATTGGCCAGCGCGACAGCGGCGATCAGTGCGTCGTAGGCGCGGGCTGCCGGCTTGCGCCCGGCGTGGCGCAAGTTGGCGGCAACCCAGCCGAAGCGGCGGGCTGCGACCGCGTCGAACGGCAATGCCCGGAACGAGGCCTCGGCGAGTTGCAGGTGGGCCTGACGAACAGCTTGTTCCAGCGGGTCGTCGGTGGCCAGTGGGCCGACGGACAGCTCGGCCAGGGTGATCGTGGTGATTTCGGGGTGCTCCGGAAGGGCCGAGGCGTCACGGAGCCTGTCGAGCAGGATCACCGTGCTGGTGTCGAGGATCCCTCGGGCATCGGCGTGTGTCGTGGATCGGGAGGTCACAACGATGGATCCAACACTCGATCGAGGTCGGCGCGGAACGACACCGCGTCGAGAGGTGGCAAGGTGCGCCAGCGTGCGAGCAGTGCGCCGGCGTCGAGGCCTTCGGGCGGTAGCGGTACCAACTCGGCCACTGGCGCGCCCGAGCGTGTGATCACGACGGTTTCGCCAGCGAGGACACGGTCGATCACTTCCCCGCCGTGGTTGCGGAGGTCTCGGATGGTGACAGAAGCCATGCGTCCCACCGTATCACGCGTGAGACGCGGTGGGCAGGGTGACAACGAAGGTGGAGCCTGCGCCCGGTTCGCTGGCGACGGTGACGTCGCCGCCCATCATGTGGCAGAAGCTGCGGCTGAGCGCCAAGCCGAGTCCGGTGCCGCCGTACTTGCGCGTGGTCGACACGTCGGCCTGCGCGAACGCCTCGAACAGCCGACCGATCTGCCCTGCGGTCATGCCGATGCCGGTATCGGTGACCGCGAACTCGACCGTGTCTGCGCGACGGCTGATGGTCAGCTCGATCGATCCGCCTTCGGTGAACTTGGCCGAGTTCGACAGCAGGTTGAACAGCACCTGCTTCACCTTCACCAAGTCCGCTGCGAAGGTGCCGATGTCGGCCGGACAGTCGACGACGAACGTGTTGCGGTTCTTCTCCACGAGAGGCCGGACGATCTCGTCGACCTCGGTGACCATCGCGGCGATGTCGATGGCCTCCACGAACACGTCCATCCGTCCGGCCTCCACCTTGGCCAGGTCGAGGATGCCGCTGATGAGCGTGAGCAGGTGCTTGCCGGCCGACTGAATCTTGGCGAGGTCGGGAAGGAACTCGTCGGTGCCGGCGTCAACGGCCTCCTCGGCGATCAGCTCGGCGTAGCCGATGATCGCGTTCAGCGGGGTGCGCAGCTCGTGGGACATGTTGGCCAGGAACTCGCTCTTGTGCTGCGACGCGACCTCCAGCTCTTCGGTCTTGGCTTGCAGTTCGCCGAACAGCCGGGCGTTCTCGATTGCGATCACCGCCTGATCGGTGAACGTCTGCAGTAACTGCTTCTCCGAGGCCGTGTAGTGGCTGTCGCCGAGCCGGGTGACTGAGACCGCGCCGAGCACGTCGCTGCCGCTGACCAGCGGGATCAGTGCGAGCGAAAGTGCGGCAGCTCCGCTCTCGCGCATCCGCTCGGCCATCGACGGGTGATCCCCCAATGGCTCGCCCGGTCGAGCAGTGAAATAGCGCGGCCTGCCCTCTGCGATCACCGTCGAGACGAGCGTCAGACCTGCGGCTGCGACATCACGATCCGCTGCTCCCACGATGGCCGCGGCCACGAGCGCGCCCTCGTTGTAGATGTTCAGCACCGTGGCGTACCCGCCGACCAGACGGTGGGCCTGCTCGGCCAACTCGTTCAGGACAACGTCGAGATCGAACGCTGAGCGGCTGATGGTCTGCAGCACCGCGGCCACCGCGGTCTGCTGCTCGAGCGCCGCGTTGACCTCGAGGTTGCTCTGCTCCAGCTCGTGGAACAGCCGGGCGTTCTCGATCGCGATCACGGCCTGATCGGCGAACGACTGCAAGATCGCGGTCTGGCGCTCGTCGAAGGCACGGGTCGTGTAGCGGGTCAGCGTGATGAAGCCGATCGGTCCGTCGCGCCCCGACAGCGGCACAGCTGCGATCGACCGCGCATCCTGTCCGCTGTTCTGCCTCCGAACGAGCATGGCGGTGACCGGGTAGTCCGCTTCCCAACTCTCGATCGCCCCGCTCACACCGATCGGCCGGTTCTGCGCGTAGGCGGCCCCGGGAACGCTGTCGGCGAAGTAGGCGCCGTCCTCCGCCGTGGTCAGCCCGGCCACGTCGCTCCACATCTGCCAGGTGCCGGCCTCCAGGAACCCGATGGCGGCGTAGTCTGCGTCGCAGAGCCGGCGGGCCGCGCCAGCGATCGCGGGGAGCGTGCTGGAGATGTCTCCCGGAGACAGACCGATCACGCGCATCACTTCTGCCGATGCCGTCTGCTGTTCAAGGGCGGCGCGCACCTCGGCGTTGCGCTGCTCGAGGTCGTTGTTGCGGGCCTCCAGTGCCGTCAGCAGTTCGGCGTTGTCGAGCGCGATCACGGCTTGGGCGGTGAACTCCTCGAGCAGCGCGACCTCCTCGGCGGAGAACGGCACCGGTACATCGCGCCGGGCCATGATGAAGCCCTGCTTGCCGACGGTGCCGCGCATCGGCACGAACAGCACCGCCGCTTCGGTGATGCCGTCCTCCTCGGCCAAGGCGGCCACGGTGGGGTTGTCCTCGTGCCAGTCGGCGACACGTCCGACCAGCTGCAGCGGCCGCCCCTCTGCGCGAGCCTCATCGGTGATGCGGTTGCGGATGGCCTGTCGTTCTACGCCGTGCACGGTTCGGAATCCGCGCTGTTCGTCCCAGGCCATGAGCTGCTCGTCGTCGCCGTACGTGATGGCCAGGTGGCGCGCGTCGGCCAGCCGTTGCGCGGCGCGGCTGATCTCCGGGAGTGTTCGCCCCAGGTCGCCCGGCGACGTGCTGATGACGCGCAGGATCTCGGCGTTCGCGGTCTGCCGGGTCAGCGCGGCGTCGAGGTCGTTGAACATCCGCGCATTGGCAATCGCGATCGATGCCTGCTCGGCGAAGGCCTGGAGCGCTGTGGTCTGCTGCCGATCGAATGGTCGCAGCTCGTGCCGGTAGAGGTTGAGGTTGCCGATCCAGTCGTCGCCATCGAACAGCGGAACGCTCACGAGAGAACGGAGCCGGAACTCGGTGACGAGCCCGGCAAACGCGGGGTCGAGCTCGAGCGCGGCGAGGTCGTCGGCCATTGCCGGCCGACGGCTCGCGCGCGCCTCCAGCGTCGTGGGCATCGCCGGGAACTCACGTTTGTACAGATGCAGCGCCTGCTCGCCGAAGGTGGCCTCGACGCGAACCATCTCCTGCCCATCCACGGGCGTCGTGCGCAACATCGCCGCACCGAGGTCTGCGTCGCAAATCGCGGCCGCCTTCTCGACGATTCCGGTGAGGACGGTGCCGACATCGCCAGGAGTGGTGCTGATCAGCCGGAGCACCTCGCTCGTGGCGGTCTGCAGCTCGAGCGCGGAGCGCAGGTCCTCTTGCCGGCGGGCGTTCTCCACGGCGCTCGCGGCCTGCGCGGCAAACGACTGCAGCAGCGCCACGTCATCGTCGGAGAACGGGTCGACTGCGGCCCGGAATACGCACATGCCAACCGCGGCACCGCCGGCGGGGAGGGGCACGTAGACCGCCGACTTCACGCCCATCGCAGTGGCGGCTTGGCGGGACTGGGCGTATTCGTCGCCGAGCGCCGACTGGTCGTCGAAGCGGAGCACCGATCGCTCTCTCAGGACCTCCGCCAACGACGAGGTTCGGTCGTTCGCCCGCTGGATTCGACCGTGCGTATGCCGTCCGTCCGGTGTCGGGAACTGGCCGTAGACCGCAATCTCTTCACCCTCCAGAGCGAACACGCCGGCGGCCGGTGCGTCGAACAACCCCGCCGCCGCCAGCGCGATGTCGACCAGCACGGTCTGTAGCTCGTTGCCCGACGCCACGGCGCGCAGCACCTCGGCCAGGGCGCGCTCACGCCGCCGAAGGACATCCAGGGGGTCAGCCGACTGCGTCACGACATGCCCCCCGTCCCATGGCGCAACCGTAGACGGCGCGGCCATCGCTCCCCGTCGTGCACGGTTGCGCGGCGGTTCGTTCAGCGGTCATGCGACGAGTGTTCGTCCTTTCGCTGGGCACACTGGCGTCGCGGAATCAGGCGGCGTGGCCTCGGCGGCCTCGGTGTCGCCGCTCGGCTCGGTTGGGCGGGACGTTCACGGCCGGCGGAGGAGGCAACGGGCCGGGGAGGTCGAGACGGCGAGCAGTCAAGGCGTGACACGTGCAGTACGCCTCATCCGGCAAGCGGATGTGGATCATGTCGCCAGGCTTCGGGAAGTCGCCGTAACGATTGGCCCAGGTGCCGAATAGGTCGCCGCGGAGATGGTCCGCATGGACATCGGCGTAACGCAGGCCCATGGCTGCGAGGCGGTCGGCGGGCAGCTGGCCGTGGCTGATGGAGAGCTCCACGAGGTGCGATATCTGCGGATGCTGGGTCTCGGTGCTCACGTCGAGCAGCACGAGCTCGGGCAGGCCGTGGTTCTCGGCCAGCCCGACGGTGTAACACCAGGCGGTGGTTTCATCCGCCACCTGCACGAGGACCCATCCGTGGACCCTGATCTGCAGGTCGAGCGCCTGCATCGCATCTTCATGGGAGTAACCGTCACATTCAAGGCACATGTGGACAGCATGCACGAGGGGTGTTGCACTCGGCCGGCGGCCGGACCGTACTGCGCTACACAGCGACCTCGTTGGCATCGACCGGAGTGACCGAATGCGAGAACCACTACGTTTTCTGGCGTGACGCACGATCTGGAGCGGTTGGTCTACCTGTTCGGCGAAGAAGCGCTGAACGACCTGCGCGAGTACGA
>JANOQU010000634.1:0-6122 GCA_031422355.1 Actinomycetes bacterium | reverse complement strand
TCGTGACGTAGTCATCGACCTCAGGGACCTGCTCGCGCAACTCGGCCAGCACCTCGCTCGCCTTTCGATCGCTGCCGAGGAGCTCGATGGCGGCAGGGTTCCTGCGCAGTGCTTCCAATGCCGCTTGCATCTCGGGTGGCGAGACGCTCGAAACCGGCGAGTGTCCGTCGAACAGCCCGAACATCGACTCGGGAGGACGATGTGCCCAAGCAGCGGTCCGGAGCAATACGTCGCCGACGGGAATGAGCGCGTGGCAGTTGAAGCGATGATGCTGGTACACCATCTCGCTGACGTGCGCGCAGCATGCCGCGACGTGCGCTCGGAGCTGGTCGTTGTCGAGCGCCCCGAGATCCACCGAGCCGAGTTCGACGTGGCGAACCTGGGCAGCTGGCTTCAACTCATCGTCCCAGCGGCGCATGACGTCGCGCCAGATCCTGTCAGTCATCGCCCGATCGGCGGTGGCCGCCCGTCGTCCGAATTCCTCACCGACCCAGGCCGGATCCTTTGGGCCGTCCGGCCCAGGCATGTCGAACGGTTGCGGCTGGTGGTAGGTGAAGCCGTTGACCACCCCCATTGCCAGCCGGTCGAGCAGCATCCCGAACGCGGCGAAGGTCTCGGTGAACCCCTTGTTGAAGCCGGCTGGATACAGCTCCTGCATGATCGGGGTCTGACTGACCGGGTTGTGTGCGCTGTCCTGCGTCCACGGCCCGGGGGCCGGTGGATCCCACGTGAGCTCTTGCATGACTGTCCTCCCGACGCCCCGGTTCTGATCCTTTCCCATGAGGTCAGCGGCCCGAAGCTGCGGCAATCATAGATGAACGGGAGGTGAACAAAATACGGCCGTCCGGTGTCGCTTGCAGGATCGCGCCGTCAAGGGATCGATCGTGCAAGCCGGTTGCGTCTTCGCCGGACATGCTCACAGGCACGATGGGGGAGTGTTCCTGACATAATGCCGGGCGTGACTGCGAACAACTCTGAGGAGGGGGAGGGCGCGGCGAGAATCGACGCAGTTCTCGAGGCGGCCGAAAAGGTCGTGTATCTCCTCATCGCAACTCTGCTCCTTGTTGCTTCATTCGTGTTGTTGGCAGTCGCCGCCAAGGATCTCACGGACGTGTTCGACGACTTCGGTACGAAACCCGTCGTTGAGGCGCTGGACACGTTGCTCCTGTTGTTCATCGTCGTGGAACTGCTGTCCGCAGTGCGGATCACCATCGCCAAACGCGAACTCGTCGCCGAGCCGTTCCTCCTCGTCGGCATCATCGCCTCGATCAAGGAGATCGTGGTGCTCTCGGTCAAGGCTGCCGAGTCGATCGGTGAGGGACAGCGCTTCACGGATCAGCTGTGGCAGATCGGAGTCCTTGGGGTCGTCGTCCTCCTGCTCGGCGTGACGGCGTGGATGCTCCGAATCAAGGAACGCGAACCACAGGAAGGCCAAGCCAGTTAGGGCTTGAACGCCGCCGGGAGGTGCTTGCACAATGACGCCCTCAGGGGATCGATACTGCAAGCAGCCACACGACGCGACAGCTTAGGAGTGAGCGGTTCTGACACTTCGGTGCGACCTACCGCACGCGCCGCACTCCAAAAAGCGATCACCGACCTGGACGGCTCCGGCGACGGACCTGGCAACAACGGCGCCGACGACAAGCTTCGCGACGGAGATCTCGTGTCCGCCATCGTGAAGCTCCAGTCGGCGATCGGCAACCTCGAAGCCGCGATCAAGGCAGACCCCACGATCACGGCCACCGTTCGGTTGGCGGAATTGGTGATCGCCCAGATTGCAGAGTCGGTCGCGACGAGCGCGCTTGCGCAGGCCACAGCCTCTGTGAGTCCAACATCCGTATCTGGGCAGACCAAACTCGCCAAGCTCCGTACATTGCTCGATCAGGGCCGAGCGCTGCGGGCAGCCGGCAACTACGTCGGTGCATTGGCACGTTTCAAGGACGTCACCCAGGGCTCGATCGCACTCGTGCCGTGACGATATTGGAATGCTTGTTCCGGGGTTGAACCAGAGTTGGTCGAGTTGTTGCACCCTTGGCGAATCGTGGGTTAGGTTGCAGCGCAGGGGCACGGGGTTTGTTTTTTTACCCAAGGAGATGACATGAGACGACGTTGGTCTGGCGCGTGTGCAGTATTGGCTGCGACGTTGGCAGTTTCTACATTTGGAGTTTGGCAAAATCCGGCTGGCGCCGGAAACGGCGACGACAAGGGGCTCGGCAAGAACGATCGTCGACTACTCGCAACCGCGAGGGCCAACGGCACCAAAACCGTGACGGTGATGATCGCCGCCAAGAGCGGCGCATCCAAGCAGGTGGTCTCCGGCCTTCAAGGCCTCGGTGGGACAGTCTTCTATCGAGACGATGCGCTCGGATACATCCGGGCGGTCGTTGCAGTCGACAAGGTCGATGCCGTCACCAAACTGGCGGGAGTCGAGGCGGTCGACATCGACGAAGTGATCGTGCTCGAGGATCCTCGTCCAGACGGCACCCAGCCAGTCACGGCGCAAGTTGCGCCGTCGTTCAGCACGCCGCGGGACAACCCGTACATGCCAATCGGCGATACGAAAGCGGCGGACTTCACCGTTGCCCATCCCACGTGGGACGGGCGGGGGACCACCGTCGGCATCATCGACTCTGGCGTCTCGCTCGATCACCCAAGCCTGCAGACGACCAGCACCGGTGAGCGCAAGATCACCGATTGGGTGACCGCCACCCACTTCTCCACCGACGACGACCCGACGTGGGTCAACATGAAGGATCAGGTCAAGGGTGCCACGTTCACCTACCAGACGGTGTCCTACACCGCCCCGGCCAACGCCAGCTATCGCATCGGTCTCTTCAACGAACGCGATTCCCGACTCGGCGGTGAGGTGGGCAGCGACGTCAACCGCGACGGAAATGTTGCCGGCAGCAAAGGCCTCTTCGCCGTCCTGTGGAACACGGCCTCCAACAACGTGTATGTCGACACGAACCAGAACAATTCCTTCGCTGACGAACTGGCGATGACCGACTACAAGGTCCGTTTCGACGTCGGCACGTTCGGCACCGACAATCCTGCGACCGGCGTCAACGATGTGATGCCGTTCGTCGTCCAGACCGACGGAAAGAACAAGTTCGTCAACATCGGCATCGTCTCCGGTGCGCACGGCTCGCATGTCGCTGGCATCGTCGCCGCCAACGCGATGTTCGGCGGCGCGATGAGTGGCGCGGCACCCGGCGCAAAGCTTGTCTCGGTGCGTGTCTGCCTGTTCATCTCCGGCTGCACAGCGCATGCCCTGATCGAGGGCATGATTTATGCGGCCAAGCAGGCCAATGTCGACGTGATCAACATGTCGATCGGCGGCTTGCCGTCGTTGAACGACGGCAACAATGCCCGGTGCACGGTCTACCAACGGCTGATCGAACAGTCGGGCGTGCAGATGTTCATTTCCGCCGGCAACAGCGGTTCCGGGATGAACACCGTCGGCGACCCGAGCGTGTGCAACACGGTCGTGAGCGTTGGTTCGTACATCACCGACGCAACGTGGCGTTCGAACTATGGGTCCGACTCTGCGTTCCTCGACAACCTGCACGGTTTCAGCTCTCGCGGTCCCCGCGAGGACGGCGGGTTCTACCCGCTCGTCGTCGCCCCTGGCTCGGCGATCTCGACCACGCCGATGTGGCAGGCGGGCGGCCCCGTGGGCGGTACCTACGCGCTCCCTGCCGGCTATTCGATGTTCAACGGAACCTCGATGGCGTCTCCGCAAGCTGCCGGTGCGGCGGCGCTGCTCATCAGCGCGGCCAAGCAGGTCGGCGTGCAGAAGCAGCCTGCCCAGATCCGCCAAGCATTGGCGTCGTCGGCTCGCTACATCGATTCACGGATTCAGGCCTACGAGCAGGGCAACGGCCTCATCAACGTCGTCGCTGCGTGGGACTTGCTGCAGACAAACATCAAGACCGTCGACATCTCGTCGTCCGTTGCGGTTGATTCACTGCTCAGCGATTTCCTCGCGAGCCCTGGAATCGGACGGGGTATCTTCGATCGCGAAGGTGTCGCCGCCGGCTCGTCGTACACGCGTACCTACACCTTCACCCGCACCTCCGGTGGCGGCGGAGCGAAGCTCTACAACGTCAGTTGGGTCGGTAACGACGTCGGAACCTTCAGTTCTCCGAGCACGATCACCCTCGCGAGCGGTACGCCGACACTCTTCGATGTCGCGGTGAACCCGATATCGGCTGGCGCCCATTCCGCAGTGCTGAACCTTGACGACCCAACGACGGCCGGGATCGACTATCAGACGATGAACGTCGTCGTCGCCGCCGAACAATTCACCGCCGCGAACAATTTCACCGTCACGAAGATGGGCAGCATCGGCCGCAACCAGACCACGAGCTACTTCTTCAACGTTCCGCCGAACTCGCCAGCGTTCAAGGTCGACCTGACCGGTGGCGGCGCAGCAGTCGGCGCCGGCCAGATCCGGTTCCTTCGGTTCCATCCGTACGGTGTCGGGATCGACCCGAACGCGACCACGTCCTGTTACAACCCGACGGCCGGGGGCGCTTGCGTCGGTGGTTCGACGAGTCGGACGACGTCGAACCCGATTGCGGGTGTGTGGGAGATCACCGTCGAGGCTCGGCGCACGTCGGATGCCGTGAGCGCTCCGTTCACGCTGACAGCGTCGATCCTTGGCGCCAGCGTGTCGCCGAACCCGGATGTCGTCGACTCGGCAGCGATCGGCGTTCCTGTCGCCCGGTCCTACGAGATGGAAAACTTGTTTGGTGACTTCACCGGCCGCGCCGTCGGGACGACATTGGGCAGCGCGTTGCGGTCCACCCCGACTATCGCCAACCTTGCCCAGCAGCAATATCCCGTCAATGTGACGGCCGGTTCGACGTCGTTGCGGGCGACGATCGGTAGTCCGTCCGATCCGGCAGCGGACCTCGACCTGTTCGTCTTCAACTGCACGTCCGGCCCATCGGCGTGTGTGCTGGCCGGTCAGTCGGCCGACGGCGACTCCGAGGAATCGGTCACCATCAACAATCCCGCGGTGGGCGAGTGGGTGGTTCTTGTCGACGGATATGACGTACCGACAGGCACGACCACGTACAACTACGTCGACGTGTTCGTCAATGCTGCATTCGGTTCAGTTTCAGTGACAGATGCGAATGCCCTCCGCCCCGCAGGTTCGACCTGGACGGTGCCGGGCTCGGTCACTGCGAATGCGGTGCCCGCTGCCGGCCGGGTGCTGCTCGGCAATGTGCAGGTACGCACGGATGCGAACGTGCTCGTCGGACAAGGCGACGTCGTCGTCAACGAGGTCGTCACCCCGTAGGCGACCGGAACCTCGTGAGTGGAGGGGCGACGTCGTCACCCCTCCACTCAAACGAGGACTCTGACCACGACGAGGGCAATGTCGTCGTTGCGCTGTTCGAATGAGAGCACGCCTGCGAGGGCGTCGCGAATATTGTCGGCGATGCCCTCGGCAGAGGTGGTGGATTGCGCGGCGGTGGATACAAGTTGGCACCATTGCTGGTCGTCGAGGGAATATTTGGGGACGTCGGTGGCGCCGTCTGTGAAGAAGACGAGGACGTCACCGTCCCAAAGTGTTTCGGTGACAGGCGTGATGCTCAGCGTGTCGAGTACCCCCAGTAGCGTGCCCGGGATGCCGATGCTGGCGGTCGCTTTGCCTCTCACCAGTACAGGAAGTGGATGGCCGGCATTTGCAAGGGTGAGGTGCGTCGCGGGACCGTCGGTGGTGATGACGCCGTAGGCGGCGGTGAGGAACGAGTTGGTTTCAGATCGCTGGATGGCACGATTGAGGGTGGTGAGGATTTCGACGGGGCTGTCTCCGCGCCAAGCGCTGGCTCGGATGGTGTGGCGGGCAAGTCCGGTGAGCGCTGCGGCGGCGGCTCCGGACCCACAGACGTCGCCGATCACGAATGCCCATTGTTGGTTGGTGTCCAGGGCGAAGACGTCGTAGAAGTCGCCGCCGACCTCATTGGCGTCGCCGGCAGCCCAGTAACGAACGGCGATGTCGAGCTCTGGAATGTTCGGGAGTGTCCTGGGGAGCAAGCTGCGTTGCAGCGTGGTTGCGATGACACGTTGCTCTTCATACAACCGTTGGTTTTCTAGGCTGGACGCGATGC
>JANOQU010000633.1:0-2437 GCA_031422355.1 Actinomycetes bacterium | reverse complement strand
TGGAGGCGTAGGCCCCACCGTCGAACACCATCCGTGCCTCGATCTTGACGATCTCGCCGCTCGACTTCGCGTGGTGACGCATCCAGATTCGCGCCGGATGACGATGGACGTGGCCGAGAAAGCTCTCCTCTCGACTGTATGCGAGTCGGACGGGGCGGCCGGTGCGAATGGCCAGGAGGCACGTATGCACCTGCAGGCTGATGTCTTCTCGGGCGCCAAAAGCGCCACCCACTCCGCCGAGGGTGAGCCGAACGTTGTCGGGAGCAAGTCCGAGGCAGGCGGCGATCTGCTTCTGATCCTCGTGGAGCCACTGGGTCGCGACGTACAGCTCCACGCCGACGCCGCCCGGATCGGGCATTGCTAGGGCGGCTTCGAGGCCGAGGAACGCTTGGTCCTGCATGCCGATCTCGTAGTCGCCTTCCACGACGACATCTCCAATGGCGTCGAGGTCGCCAGCGACGATTCGTTGATGGCGGATCAGGTTGCCATCAGGATGGATCGGAGGATGACTGCCGTCGATAGCTCGTTCTGGATCGGTGAGCGGATCGAGCACCTCGTAGACGACGATGATCGCCTCGAGCGCACGTCGGCACGTCTCGGGGTGGTCGGCAGCAACGGCCAGGATCGGCTCACCGACGTAACGCACGACCTCGCTCGCAAATACGGGCTGGTCCTGGGTGATCAGGCCGTAGGTGAGCTGCCCAGGTACATCGGCCGCCGTCACGATCGCCTCGACGCCACTGATCCGATACGCCGGGCCAACGTCGATACTGACGATTCGCGCCGACGGATGCGGCGACCGAAGCGTCGCTCCCCAGAGGCAATTCTCGGCGCTGAGATCGGACGAAAATGCGAAGCTGCCCTGCACCTTGGCGGTCCCATCGGGGCGGGTGATGCTGTCGCCCAGCCGCCCCGTATGAGCCGTATCAGGCGATGTGCGGAGTAACCGCTCTTCGGTGGTGATCGTCATGATCCGACCGCCGACCGGCGAGCGACAGACACTCGCTGCACTGCTTCGATGATGCGCCCGTAGCCGGTGCAGCGACAGACGTTGCCGCTGAGCGCCTCGCGAATCTCGACCTCACCGGGTTCCGGCAATGTGTCGAGCAGGTTGTGGGTCGCCATGATCAGCCCTGGCGTGCAGAATCCGCACTGCACCGCCCCTGCGTCGACGAACGCTTGCTGTACGTCGCTCGGTGAGCCGAGCGGGGCGATGCCTTCGATCGTCACGATCGGCTGACCCACAGCGCTCGCCGCCATCACTAGGCACGAACACACCAGCACGCCATCGACCATCACGCTGCAAGAACCGCACTCACCCTGCTCGCAGGCGCCCTTGCTGCCCATCAGGCCGAGTCGCTCACGCAACACGTAGAGCAGGCTTTCGCCGATCCATCCATCGCGGACATCACACGTCTCACCGTTGACATCGAGTTGGTAGTGCTCGTTCATCAGAACGGGGTCGGTCATATGGATTCACTCATTCGGAAAGGCCCTCCGAAGAAGGCGGGACGAGAGAACACCGATTGCATGACGGCGATAGGCGGCGCTGGAACGATGGTCGTCGATCGGTCGACTCGTCGCCGCCGAGATCACGCCGAATTCCCTGACGACGTCAGCCGAAGCCGTCCGAGTCTCGAAATCGACGGCGTCGCTCGCGAAGCGCTCTGCGTCGCGACATCTCAGAATGGTCGGCCCGACCGACCCGATCGCCAGTCGGACTGACCTGCCCGGCGAGTCGACCGCAACACACGCTGTTGCGAGAGCGATCACCATCGCGTTCCGAACACCGACCTTCGCGTAACCCTGCCATCCGTCGAGGACGGGCAGTGTGATGGCCGTGATCAACTCATCGGGTTCTCGGGCCGTTCGCTTCACGCCGACCATGAAGTCGTGCACAGAAATCGATCGTTCACGGCGAGCGCTGGCGAGGTGGATCACGGCATCGAGCGCGGAGAGCGTCGGTAGGCCGTCGCCGGCCGGGGAACATGTCCCGAGGTTGCCGCCCAGCGTTCCGGCATTGCGGATCTGCGGTGAGCCGACCGTTCGAGACGCTTCCGCAAGCGCTGGAAGCAGATCGGCAAGCGGCGGCTCCAACAGCTCGCTGTACGTGACCCCTGCTCCAATTCTGACGGTTGCCGAGATCGGGTCGTACGTCCACGAACGCAGCTCCGACACTCGGTTGACAGCAAGGACCAGAGTCGGCCGACGATGACCGGCATTGACCTCGACCATTGCGTCGGTTCCGCCCGCGAGGACCACTGCTTCGGGCGAGGTCGCAAGCATTGTCAACGCCTCGTCGAGGCTGGTGGGTACGAGCACAGTCATGCGGCCACGACTTTACATTTCGTCAACCCGAGCCGAGGGTTCTCTCGCGGCCAATTCACGCCCGTTCACACAACCGGACTATCGCATCGCCCGTGCCGAGGGTTTAGTG
>JANOQU010000632.1:0-4855 GCA_031422355.1 Actinomycetes bacterium | reverse complement strand
AACGTCATCGAACCAGGTCGGTCCGGATCATGGATCTCTATTGCCCCGTCAGGTTCGAGTTCGCCCGTCCGTACCCAGCCGAGCACCTCGCACCAGAACTTGGCGAGTTCGCCGACATTGGTTCCGTCGATGACGATCGTGGAGATCATTGCGGCCACGAGTCGACCCTACCCGAGGGAACGAGATCCGATTTCGCCGGTGCCGGCCGGCCCATCCAGCGCTGCTCGTCGCCGCCCAGACATGACACGTTTCACGCCCTTGGTCCTGCAGCGTGCCAAGGGGTGGAACGCATCGGCACCGAGGGCGTGTTCCGTGTCACCGCTCGCAGCGGGCGAGAATTGATGCCGGGAGCCGATCTTCGCTTGAGGTCGCAGACCGGGTGGTGCGAGCGCGATCTCGGGTCCACGCTCGGATGGGGTGTGCCTACAATCGCAACCGATGACTTGGGGATTTCACCGCATCGCAGTGGTCAATCGTGGCGAAGCCGCGATGCGCCTGATCAATGCCGTGCGCGAGTTGCGCATCGAAACCGGTGATGACCTGACCACGATCGCGCTCTTCACGCGCGCCGAGCAGCAGGCCATGTTCGTTCGCGAGGCCGACGAGGCAGTGTGCATCGACGACGATCGTGCCCCGGGCGGCGGCAGTCCGTATCTCGACCTCGCAGCACTCGAGCGGGCGATGCTGGCCGGCCGGGCAGATGCAGCGTGGGTGGGTTGGGGTTTCGTCGCAGAACGACCAGAGTTCGCGGAGCTGTGCGACCGGCTGGGCATCGTGTTCATCGGGCCGAGCGGCGACGTGATGCGTCGTCTCGGCGACAAGATCGGAGCAAAGCGACTCGCCGAGCAGGCCGACGTGCCGGTCGCTGCATGGAGCGGCGGTCCAGTGGAAACGGTCGAGGACGCCCGCATCCAGGCCGCCGCCATTGGCTATCCCTTGATGATCAAGGCAACCGCGGGTGGAGGCGGGCGTGGGATCAGGCGAGTCGATTCCGACGATGGTCTCGCCGAGGCTTTCGACAGCGCGCGCTCCGAAGGTCTGAAGTCGTTCGGTGACGCAACCGTATTCATGGAGCGCGTCGTCGAAGGCGCTCGTCACGTCGAGGTGCAGATCATTGCCGACTCGCACGGGACGGTCTGGCCGTGCGGCGTCCGCAACTGCAGCATGCAGCGCCGTAACCAGAAAGTGATCGAGGAGTCGCAGTGCATCGCGCTGACACCCCTGCAGGACAAGGAACTTCGTGCGGCCGCGGCGCGGCTCGTCTCACTTGCCGGCTACGTCAACGCAGGCACAGTCGAATTCCTGTACCAGGCCGTCGAGCAGAGCTTTGCGTTCCTCGAGGTGAACACCCGCTTGCAGGTGGAGCATCCGGTGACAGAACTGACGACGGGGCTGGACCTCGTCAAGCTGCAACTACATGTGGCGGCAGGTGGCCGACTGGAGGGAGACACGCCGCCGACCGAGGGTTTCGCAATCGAGGCCCGACTCAACGCCGAGGATCCGCAGCGCGGCTTTGCGCCAGCCCCCGGCCGGATCGAGAACTTGTCGCTGCCGTTCGGTCCTGGCGTCCGCGTCGACACGGGGGTTGCGGAAGGCGACGTCATCCCGCCGGAGTTCGACTCGATGATCGCCAAGGTGATCGCATATGGCCGGAACCGCGATGAGGCCATCGGACGCCTGCACCGAGCACTGTCGCAGATGACGGTGGTTGTGCAAGGAGGCACGACCAACAAGTCGTTCCTTCTCGACCTCCTTGCCCGACCCGAGGTGCGTACTGGCGCCGTGGACACGTCTTGGCTCGATCGATTGACCGCTGCGGGCGATCACCTACCCACCCGCCACGGCGATGTCGCCCTCGTTGCTGCAGCGCTCGACGCGGACGACATGCTCGCGGCCATCGACCGCGCGGCGTTCTTCGACGCGGCGAGCCGGGGACGCGCCCACGCCGACACATCGGTAGGTCGTGTGATCGAGTTGCGCCTTGCTGGGCAGTCGTACCGAATTGCTGTTCGCAGAATCGATCCGACGCACTCAGTCGTCGAGTTTGACGGCCACGCTGTCGCCGTCGAAACCGAGCGGCTGGGCCGCAGCCGAAGCAGATTGTCACTCGGCGGCCGAACCTATGCCGTGGTGTCGTCGGTGCAAGGCAGCGATCATCTGGTCGAGGTCGACGGGGTCGCTCACCGGTGCTCGCGTGATGACGCCGGCATCGTCCGGGCGCCGTCCGCTTCGCTCGTCGTCAAGATCGACGTCGAGATCAACGCCGTGGTCAGCGCTGGCGACCGCCTCGGTGTCGTCGAGGCGATGAAGATGGAAGTCGGGATCACGGCACCGGTCAACGGGCGCGTTCGCGACATCTTCGTGGTCCGGAACATGCAGGTCGATGCTGGGACGCCCCTCTTTCGGATCGAGCCGGTTGCGGACGACACAGCCGACGCTGCTGTTGGCATGCGTCTCGGTCTGGATGCCCTCAGCCAGGACCCGGACCAGGGCGGCGCAGCGATCGAGCAACTCTCGACGGTTGAAGCGTTCCTGCTCGGATTCGATGTGACCACGGCCGACGCCACGGCCAGCCTCGCCGCGGCCACCGGAGGAGCGAACCACGCCGTGACCATCGCAGCCCGTGAACTGACGATCGTCGAGGCGTTCACCGACCTCTCCGCGCTCGCACCGGAAGGTCGGGATTCCGACGACGCAGGCGAGGGCACACGGGCACCGCGCGAGCACTTCCTTGCATACCTGCGGTCGCGCAACATCGAGGGCGAGGGTCTGCCTCGATGGTTCGAAGATCGGCTCTTGCGGGCCCTGGCCCACTACGGCGTCACAAGTTTCGATCCGGGCGATGCCCTCGACGCGGCGCTGCTTCGTTTGTTCGTCTCACAACAGCGACGGGCCGAGCAACTGCCGATCGTGCTCAAACTGCTCGACGATGTCGCTGCGGGCGCAGATCACGCCCCACGACTGCGTGAGGTGCTGGACAAACTCATCGAACGAACCCAACGGCGTTATCCCGATGTCGCCAGCCGGGCGCGGGCGCTGCGGTACCGCCGATTCGACCAGCCGCACATCGATCGAAGCCGCGCCGACACAGCGGCCCATATGCGGACGCTGTTGAGCGCTCTCGTAGGACCTGCGCCGGACGCGGTCCTCGTCGACGAACTGGTCGCCTGTCCGCTCCCACTCGTGCCGATCCTTGCCAACGACGATTCGCTCGATTGGACGACGCAGCCGTTCCCGGTGCTCGAAGTGCTGACCCGCCGCTATTACAACATTCGCGAGTTGGGCGCGGTCCGCAGCGAGGTCGGTGGCCTGATGCGCACGAGCTACGTTCACCGCGAACGAACGGTCCATGTTCTTGCCGGACGTGTCAGTGGCGACATGGACGATGCATTGCGCACGGTCGCCAATGCGAGCGAGGCAGTCGTCGCGCCGGACACCGTTGTCGTCGACCTGTACATCGCGCGCCCTTCTGGTGGCGGCGGATTGGTGAACGAGATCGCCGGCGCGTTGAGCCGAGTCGAACTACCGACGGCCGTACGACGCGTGGCGGTGGTCGCGTCGCATTCGTCGGCCGGCGCCGAGGTATTCACATTCCGTCGTCCCGACGACCGCGGCAATCGCCCGTTCTGGATGAGCGCGGCGGATTCGGACCTGACGCCGCCGGACCCGACGCAGTTCGAGGAAGACGATCAGTTCCGGGGCCTGCATCCCATGATCGCCCGCCGTTTGCAGATGTGGCGGCTGTCGAATTTCCGAATCAGCAGGCTGCCTGCGGGCGCCGACGTGCACGTCTTCGATTGCGTTGGCCGCACCAACCAGTCAGACGAACGGGTGGTGGCTGTCGCCGAGGTGCGCGACATCACCCCCGTCCGCGACGCCACCGGGCGGGCCGTGGCGTTGCCCGAGGTAGAGCGCCAACTCGTCAGTTGCCTCGACGCCATTCGCGATGCACGGGCGCTGCGACCGGACTTGCGGCAGTTGGAATGGAACCGGGTGATGTTGCACGTGTGGCCGACGATCGATCTGTCCGTCGACGAGATCAACGGCATCGCC
Source organism: Actinomycetes bacterium (assembly GCA_031422355.1). Lineage (GTDB taxonomy): Bacteria > Actinomycetota > Acidimicrobiia > Acidimicrobiales > Ilumatobacteraceae > WLMZ01. Next base: position 802 of record JANOQU010000632.1, on the reverse strand, counting down.
AAGCGGCTCGCGCCACTGACCGAGGGCTTCGGTCTCGAACAGGTCGTCATCAGCGGTCGGCTTGCGGCCGACGGGGCCGAACCAGTGGAGACGGTGCTCCGGCTCGGCTTCGAGCCGGGCCGCGGGCTGACCACGCGCTTCACGGCACCTCCAGATTCACCGATGCAACCGCTCGATGACTACGACCGCAAGGTCATCCAAGCTCGTCGGCGCGGCTTGGTCTATCCGTACGCTCTCGTGCCGTTGCTTGCGCGCCACGGCGGCTCGTTCGTCGAGTACGACCTCGATGACGACAACCACGGTCAACTCGTCGTCGTCGATCGCGCTCCCGGCGGAAATCGGGCAGGCGTCGTCGTCGGCGTGGTGAGCACTCCCACTGACCGTTATCCCGACGGCTGCAAGAGAGTCGCGGTGCTCGGAGACCCCACACGAGCAATGGGCTCGATCACCGAGGCCGAATGCCGTCGCCTCATGGCGGCGATCGACCTTGCTGCATCGATGGACGTGCCGATCGAATGGTTCGCCCTGTCGGCCGGCGCCAAGATTGCGATGGACTCCGGCAGCGAGAACCTCGATTGGGTTGCTCGTGTACTGCGGCGCCTCGTCGAACACACCCAGGAAGGCGGCGAGGTCAACGTCGTTGTCGCTGGCATCAACGTCGGCGCCCAGCCATATTGGAATGCCGAGTCGACCATGCTCATGCACACTCGCGGCATTCTCGTCATGACCCCCGAAAGCGCCATGGTGCTCACCGGCAAGCAGGCAATCGACTACTCCGGCGGCGTGTCGGCCGAGGACAATT
>JANOQU010000631.1:0-11921 GCA_031422355.1 Actinomycetes bacterium | reverse complement strand
TTTGCTGCAAACTCTTGCAAGCGCGTCGGGTGATTGCAGAAGTTGTCGCGCTGCTTGCAAGAGTTTGCAGCAAATGTGACCTCAGAGAGGGCTGAATCGTTCGCGAAACTGGTTGATGGCGGCGATGGCGATGCAGACGTTTGGGGTGCAGTGTTTGCGAAGCACGAGTTCATCGCTGGACGACGCGTGGAGCGCAGCCGTTTCGGCGACGGATCGCGGCGCGAAGAGATGGTCTGGCAGGTATCTGATCGGGAGATCGATGCCAAGCAGCCCGGGGTGGCCGCGTCGGTGCTCGGCCGTTGCGATCGCGGCGACATCGCCGATTGCGGCACCGATTGAGAGCAGTCCCGAGTGCATCGCCGCCTTGACCTCATCGTTGGTCGCCTTTGAGTTCAACCCGATTCCGACGATCAACGTGGGCCTCATTCTTCGCCGACGCTTTCGGGCGTCGGACCCCACGTCACGAACACAGGGTTGAGTGCCTCGAGCCGAACCCCATCGGCGATCGGTATGCCGCGTGCAACCGACACCTGGACGATGTTTCCGAGACGCCTCCACGCTTGACCGGCTCGATCGAGCAGAACGTGAGTTGCGACGACGGTGCCGTTGACCGGCAACCTCGCCAGGCACGCGTCAAGCACCTCGAGCCCACCGCCGCCGATGAACACCCGGTCGGGGTTCGGCAATCCGGCCAAGACGCCAGGGGCATCGCCGGTCACGACATCGATCGCCACGCCGTGGGCTCGGGCGTTGTCGCGGATGCGGTCGGCGTCGGCTGCGCTGCGCTCGACCGCGATGACGCGCAGCCGGGGCCGGAGGCGGGCGCACTCGATCGCAACCGATCCGCTGCCGGCGCCGATATCCCAAAGCACGCCGCTGACGGGAAGGTTCAGCTTGCCCAGCGCTACGGCGCGCACCTCTGATTTGGTGATCATCCCGCCGCGATGAGAGAACTCCGATTCGGCGATACCCCACGTCAATGACGCTTCCTCCGCCGTTGCCGCGGCCGGGTCGACGAAGAGGACGACCGACATCGGGTCGAATTCGCCACGCGCGAGTCCAGCGATATCGGTGGTCGCGACGTGCTCGTCTGGCTCTCCGAGTCGGGTCGCGATCACGACCTTGCGCGGCGGCGGGTTCCTGTCGAGCAGTCGTTGGCCGAGGTGCTGTGGCGGTTGTTGTGGTGCGGTGAGTACAGCGACTTTCGAATGACGCAGGATCGCCTCGACCGCGGCATCGGACGAACGGCCGTGGGCAGAGACCACGACAGCGTCGTCCCAGGTCATTCCGATTCTTGCAAATGCAAGTGAAACCGATGACGGAGCTGGATGAACCTCGATCGCTGCGTGTCCGAATCGTTTGGCAAGCAGCCTGACGATGCCGAAGAATCCGGGGTCGCCTGACGAGATGACACAGACGCTGCGTCCGTCGCTGACGTGAGAGTCGATCTGGTCGAGGATGCCGTGAAGGCCGCCGCTCATCTCGATGACCCCCCGCTGGCGGGTCTCGACGAATCGCAAGTGACGGGTCGAGCCCACGAGCACGTCAGCCTCCTCGACTGCGCGTCCAGCAGCGTCTCCGAAGTATTGGCCGCCATGTGCGCCGACCACCTTGATACGGATCGAACTGCTCCGACCTTCAGTCATGGTCTGGCTCCGTCAGTCATCGACGGCAACGATTGGGGTGGCCGGTCGGAAACGGTGATTGAACGACGGGTCATACACATGGCTCCGACAACCCGCTCCGTTGGAGGTCAACGCGTCCCCGACGAGGATCAGCGCACTCATCCTGATCTCGCTGGCGACCAGATCTGCTGCGAGTCGCCCGACCGTTGTCTCGATGATCCGTTCGTCGGGCCAGCTGACCCTGTGAGCGATGACTGCCGGCGTGTCCTGGTCGTACGCGGAGCCGGGCTCAAGCAAACTCTGCTGCAAAGCGGCAGGCTCACCAGCGGACAGAAAGATTGCCATCACGCCGCCGAGGGCCGCCATCGCCGCGAAGTCGTCGCCGGAGCCGAGCGACCGTTCGGTCCGTCGTGCGAGGCGAGTGAGCACGACCGATTGTGAGACGCCAGGGACCGTCAGCTCCGTTCCGTATGCGGCTGCGGCGGCCGACACCGAGGAAACCCCGGGCACGATTTCGAACGAGCGCTGGTTGGTCACGCACCATGAGATCTGTTCGTTGATGGCGCTATAGATCGACGGGTCGCCCGAATGCAAGCGGACGACCTTGGAGTCGTTCGGGTACCGCTCGTAGACGCTGACGACATCCTCCAGGGTCAACGACTTCGTGTCGATCAGCTCGGCGTCGCTGTGACAATGAGCGAGGACTTCGGGCGAGACGAGCGAGCCAGCCCAGAGCACAACCTCGGCCTCGACGAGTCGACGCACGGCCCGCAGGGTCAGCAGGTCAGCAGCACCCGGTCCGGCACCGACGAACGAAATCATTGGACCCTCGACGGAGGGGCGATCAGGCACGCGAGGTAGCTCGCTGGACCGTCGGAATACTCCGACGCCGAAGCAATCCGTTCGCCTGGAAGGCCCATCATCTCACCGACGACTGCGCCTTCACTTCGCCCGGTGGCTTCGAGTTCAGCTGCGATTGCGGGTACTCCGCGACCGCCGCGATAGAGCACCAGTGTCTCGTCCGAACGGTGCAGCGAGTCAGCGATGCGGCCGTCATAGTCGGCGGTGTCGCGCCCGACGGCAATGATCCGGACACTCTCATTCTCGGAGCCGACCACGACGTGCGAACGGGCGGCGAGTTCTTGAAAGGCCATCACGCCGGGTACGGACTGGATCGGCACCAAGGGCCGAAGCTGTCGAACTGCGTCCGCCAGGGCAGGAAAGATGGAGAACATGCTCGGGTCGCCGAGCGTCAAGAACACGACGACTTCGCGGTGATCGAGGTGTTCGACCAACCTCATCGCTGCATCCCGGATCGAGCGTTTGCGAGCTTCGGGATCACCACTCACCGTCGATGCCGAAATATCGATGGAGAGGCGTTCAACCTTGACGACGCCGGCGGCAGAACGAACGATGGCTTCGGCTCGGCCGATTGCTTCCGCACCGATGCTGCCGGCGAAGACCCGATCAGCTCGTCCGACCGCTTCAAGCGCTCGCGGCGTCACGAGATCCGCAGCACCGGGCCCCATCCCCACTCCGATCAGCTCAGGCCCATCGATGCGATTGGTGCTCGTGCGAGGCTGCGACGCGGCGCCCCGCTCGCTCTGCTCGATCGCCGCCTCGATGGCGGACCTGATGAACTCGGCTTCGGAGCGACCAGTGCGCCGAGCAGCGTCGGTGAGCGCATGCTTGAGCGAATCGGGGAGATAGACGGAGCTCTTCTGCATCGGCGAGATCTCCTTCACGGGACGTAGGGTAACGCGTAGGGCACTCCGGAGTGACCTCGGTTCCTGTCACAGGGTTCGGTCAATCTTTGGGTACGAAACTGCAGTTGGTGTCAACGGGACCATCACGACCAGCACAATTGCGCGATGCCCACGAAGGAGCCGCAGGCGGTGAGCGGTATTGAGGATCTGCTGCTGGGTGACGCAGCGTCCAGCGAGTTGTTCGGCCACACGACGTATGCGTTGCACGGCCCGCAGGGCGCGATTTCCAAGCTGGGTGCCGGCACGGCGCGGCTGCTCGGACGAGATGAGGCAGGCCTGATCGGCCTGTGCTGGTCCGATCCGCAATTGGGGGCAATGTTGCCCGGAGGTCGACCGTTGTCTGCGGAGCGCGACCCCGGTGTGGTCGCAACCATGGTCGGATCTGGCGAACTCGAGACGGTGAGTTTCGTTCGTCCTGATGGATCCAGAGTGTGGGTATCGATTCGGGCGGCTCTGGTACGCGTCCGTAGTGGTGACTCCGTCGTGAGTTCGCTCACCGACGTGACCGAACTGGTCGAGGCGTTGGAGGCCAGGACTCGCCTGGCGACGATCGTCGAAGCGACTTCGGATGTTATTGGTTCGTTCCGCGCCGATGGTTCGTGCACCTGGCTCAATCCAAGCGCAGAGCGGACACTCGGCGTCTGCGCCGACGAGTTCGATCTCTTTGACTCTCTTGGCGATACTGCTCGCGAATTCCGAGCGGACGTTCTCGGCGCCGTGCACCAGTTCGGCCGATGGTCGGGTGAGTTGGTTATTCGGACTCCGCGTCGACCCGATCGGACGGGACGAGACATCCACCTCGCGGCCAATGTGATCTCCGATTTCGATGGCGACGGACGCCGCTCGGGTTGGACGCTGGTTGGACACGACTTCACCGAGCACAAGGCAATGCAGGCAGTCCTTGCCCACAAAGCAACACACGACACGTTGACAAGCCTGCCGAATAGGGCGCTACTCAACGAGACCATGGCCGCACGGGCGCGATCCGGGGTGGCGACCACCATCGTGTTCGTCGATCTTGACGGCTTCAAGCAACTCAACGACACGTTCGGCCATGAGTTCGGCGACGACGCGCTCGTCGACGTCGCTCGGCGAATCGCTGCTGCGGTTGGTCCGAACGGATTTGCAGCCCGATTCGGTGGCGACGAATTTGTGATCATTCCCGATCCAGCATGGGACGATCCGGTTGCTGAACTCGATCAACGGGTCTTCACCGAACCGTTCACGGTTGGTCCGATCATCCTTGATATCACCGGCCGGATGGGAATCGCAACCGCCGAACCTGGCGAGAGCAGTCTGGCGTTGATCGCCCGCGCTGATCGCGAAATGTATCGAGCCAAGCGGACTCGACGCAGCGACGACGTGGCGCGCTGACCTACGCTGGCCGCGTGAGGAAGCTGCTCGTCATCGGGATCGGCGCCGGCAACCCCGAGCACCTCACGATTCAGGCGATCAACGCAATGAACACCGTCGACGTGTTTTTTCTGATCGACAAAGCTGCGACGGTCGGAGCCGGAACTGATGCCTTGATTCGGCTGCGCCGCGACATCTGCGAACGATTCATCGCGAATCGTTCGTTCCGGATGGTCGAAATCCGTGACCCCGAGCGAGATCGGCTACCGGCGGAGTACACGAGCGAAGTCGCCGATTGGCATCGGCAACGGGCGCGCTTGTTCGCAGCAGCCATTGCGGACGAACTGGGACCAGACGGCGTCGGGGCGTTCCTCGTCTGGGGCGACCCGTCGCTATACGACAGCACGTTGCGGATCATCGAGCAGATCGAGACCGATGACTCAGGTCGAGCGGCGTTCGAATACCAAGTCATCCCAGGTGTCACGAGCGTGCAGGCCCTCGCAGCAAGCCACCGAACGGTTCTTCACGGGATCGGCGAACCGGTCACGATCACAACCGGGCGGTTGCTGGCAAATGGCGTTGCCGATGACATCGCAAATGTTGTCGTGATGCTCGATGCGAATTGCACCTTCACGTCAATTCCCGGCGACGCCTTCGACATCTTCTGGGGCGCCTACCTCGGTACGCCCGACGAAGTGATCGTCTCCGGTCGACTTGCGGATGTTCGTGATGAGATCGTCCGGCTTCGTCGCGAACTTCGTCGAACCAACGGCTGGATCATGGACACATATCTGCTCCGCCGCCGATCCGCCCAGTAGTCGAGCCGATCAGGGGCTCGACAAGCCCCGAGGTTAAGCTCGCAGCGATGACAGCGACCGCTTCCCCCAGCGCGCTGGCCGGCGAATTCCCTGCGGCTGAGCGAGATCAATGGGTGCTCCAAGCGGCAAAGGCGCTGGTTCGCAACCTTGCGCCCGACGACGATCCCGAACGTGTGATTGCGCGACTGCGCAGTACCACGTACGACGGGATCGTGATTGAACCTCTCTACACCGGTGAGTCAGGCGGCGAAGGGGCTGGTGCCGATTCCGGCGACATGATCGCAGCTGGATTCCCCGGCTTCAGCCCCTTCGTGCGTGGACGGACTGCGGGTGGCACTCGCGCCGATGGCTGGGACATCCGTCAGATCGTCGACGCCGGTGAGCCGGACTTCACTGCAACCGCCGAATTGGAGAACGGCGCGACGTCGTTGTGGCTCGACACTCGATCCCTCCCCACGGTCGATCGAGATGCGCTCGCCACTGCGCTGAGCGGGGTCTATCTCGATCTCACGTCGGTCACACTGGAATCCGGCAACGCATGGCCCGCAGCAGCCGAGGCACTCATCCAGCTCTGGTCGTCGAACGACGTCGCTGGCGAATCCGCGAAGGGTTCATTCGGCGCCGACCCCTTCGGTGCATACGTCTCGACTGGCGGCTCGGCCGAGGCCATGAAAACGCTGTCCGCCGCGACCGAGTTCGCCGGTCGTCTGGCGACCACGCATCCTCAGGTCCGGGTCATCGCCGTCGATGCGACGCGATTCCACAACGCCGGAGGATCCGATGGTCAAGAACTCGGCTACGCATTGGCGGTGCTGGTTGAGACACTGCGCGCGTTCGAGGCAGCGGGGCTGGATCTCGCAACGTCATTCCGTCAGATCGAACTGCGTCTCGCCGCGACGTCGGACCAGTTCGCAACGATCGCCAAGTTCAGGGCTGCTCGTCGATTGCTGGCACGGATCGCCGAGGTCGCTGGCGTCCCAGCAGCTGCCGGCGACACACAGATCCACGCCGTGACGTCGCTGGCGATGATGACGAGATATGACCCTTGGGTCAACCTGCTGCGGGCGACGACGGCGTGTTTCGGGGCGGGCATCGCCGGGGCAGATGCGATCACGGTTCTGCCGTACGACGTGGCCCGAGACCCGTCCGGGTCAGAACTTGGCCGTCGAATTGCTCGCAATACCCAGTCGATCCTGGCGAAGGAGTCGAACCTTACTCAAGTCGTCGATCCGAGTGGCGGTTCGTGGTACGTCGAGAGTTTGACCGACCAACTCGCGCACGCTGCGTGGGCGTCGTTTCAACAGATCGAAGTCGCTGGTGGAGTCGTTGCTGCGGTCGACTCGGGCATCATCGCCCACCAGATCGACGCCGCCTGGCAAGCCCGCCGCCGCAACATCGTTACCCGCAAGGATCCGCTCACAGGAGTCAGTGAGTTTCCGAACGTGCTCGAAGCCCCGCCCCCGCCACGATCGACGGTGGTAGCAAGCGGCGGCGGGGTGCTCCCACTGCACAGGTACGCAGAGCCAATCGAAGCCCTGCGCGAACGGGTCGATCACGTCACGGACCAGACCTCTGTGCGCCCGGCCGTTTTCCTCGTCAACATTGCCAGCCCGGCGGTTCACACTGCGCGGGCCACATTCGCCAAAAACCTGTTCGAAATCGCCGGCCTCGTCACCATCGCCGGACCAGGTTCGACCGATCCCGAAGAACTCGGTGCCCAATTCGCCGCCAGCGGGGCCGCAGTTGCCTGCATCTGCAGCAGCGACGCCATGTATGGCGAACTCGGTGTGCACGTCGCGGCTGCCCTGCGCGCCCACGATCCAGCCGTTGTCTACGTCGCAGGGCGTCCGAAGGACATCATCGACGAACTCACGGCTGCCGGAGTCGACGGTTTCATCGCGGCGGGCGCGGATGTCGAACAGACGTTGTCCGACCTTCTCCAACGTCTGGACGTGCCATGAGTTCGAAGCTTTCCAATTTCGCCGATATTCCTCTCTCGGCGCTTGGCGCTGAAGCCCGAGTTGCGGCGCTCGCGGACCGGTCGGCGTGGCAGGCGTCCGGGGGCCCAGCAGTGAGCCAAGCGTGGTCGACTCCGGAGGGCATCGACGTCAAGGCGCTCTACGACGCATCAGATCTCGAAGGGCTCGACTTCCTCCAGACTTACCCCGGTATTGCCCCGTATCTCCGCGGTCCGTATCCCACGATGTATGTCAATCAGCCGTGGACCGTCCGTCAATATGCAGGTTTCTCGACGGCTGATGAGTCCAACGCTTTCTATCGGCGCAACCTTGCGGCAGGCCAGAAAGGCTTGTCGATCGCGTTCGACCTCGCGACGCACCGGGGCTACGACAGCGACCACCCTCGCGTTGCCGGAGACGTGGGTATGGCAGGCGTTGCGATCGACTCCATCCTCGACATGCAGCAACTGTTCGACGGTATCCCGCTCGACCAGATGAGCGTCTCGATGACGATGAACGGGGCAGTCCTGCCGATCCTTGCGCTCTACGTGGTGGCCGCAGAGGAGCAGGGTGTCACCCCCGACAAGCTTACCGGCACGATCCAGAACGACGTGCTCAAGGAGTTCATGGTTCGGAACACCTACATCTATCCGCCGACCCCCTCGATGGGCATCATTTCCGACATCTTCCGTTATACGTCCACCGAAATGCCCAAGTTCAACTCGATCTCGATCAGCGGCTATCACATGCAAGAAGCCGGCGCGACTGCGGATCTTGAGCTGGGTTACACCTTGGCCGACGGCGTCGAGTACGTCCGGGCCGGTCTCGAGTCCGGTCTGGTCATCGATGCGTTCGCGCCGAGGCTGTCGTTCTTCTGGGCGATCGGCATGAACTTCTATATGGAGGTCGCCAAGCTGCGCGCGGCCCGCCTGCTGTGGGCCAAGCTGATCAAGCAATTCTCGCCGACAAGCGACAAGTCGCTCTCGTTGCGAACTCACAGCCAAACGTCGGGCTGGTCACTGACGGCCCAGGACGTGTTCAACAACGTGATCAGGACTCAAGTCGAGGCGATGGCGGCAACCCAGGGTCATACTCAGTCGCTGCATACGAACGCGCTCGATGAGGCGCTTGCGCTCCCGACTGATTTCTCGGCACGGATCGCCCGTAACACTCAACTGTTCCTGCAGCAAGAGTCCAACACCTGTCGAGTGATCGATCCGTGGGGCGGCAGTTACTACGTCGAACGGCTCACGAATGATCTTGCGATGAGGGCTTGGACCCATATTCAAGAAGTCGAATCGGCTGGCGGGATGACCGAAGCGATCAACGCCGGCCTGCCGAAACTTCGAATCGAAGAGGCCGCCGCGCGCACCCAGGCTCGGATCGACTCCGGGCGTCAACCCGTCATTGGCGTGAACATGTTCCGGCCGACGGTGCCAGACACCATCGAGGTTTTGAAAGTCGACAACAGTTCGGTCAGGTCGCAGCAGTTGGCCAAGCTCGATCAGCTGCGCTCCACCCGTGATCAGGATGCATGTGATGCAGCGCTCGATCGGCTGACGGTCGCTGCTCAGGCAATGACCGACGGGACCCGCGCTGATGGGCTCGAGCAGAATCTACTCAAGCTGTCTATCGACGCTGCGCGGGCGCGTGCATCGGTGGGAGAGATCAGTCTGGCGCTCGAGAAAGTTTTCGGACGGCACACCGCCGCAATCCGTACGATTTCGGGTGTGTACCGAAGCGAGATCGGCGAGAGCGCAAGCGTGACTGCAGCGCGCGAGGTTGTCGAGGCGTTTGCCGATGCGCAGGGCCGCCGGCCGCGAATTCTGGTCGCCAAAATGGGTCAGGACGGTCATGATCGTGGACAGAAGGTGATCGCGACGGCGTTTGCGGACCTCGGCTTCGATGTCGACGTCGGGCCGCTCTTCCAGACCCCGGCTGAAGTTGCCCGGCAAGCCGTCGAGGCCGACGTGCACGTGGTCGGTGTCTCAAGTCTCGCGGCCGGTCACCTGACGCTCGTCCCCCAACTTCGCGACGAACTGGCGTCAGCAGGTCGGCCGGACATCTTGATCGTCGTTGGTGGCGTCATCCCGGCTCGGGATTTCGACGAACTGCGAGCAGCTGGCGCGGCAGCGATCTTCCCCCCTGGAACGGTGATCGCCGAGGCCGCCGTCGAGCTGCTCGCCCAGCTCGGCAGCGGGTGATCGATCTCGACGAGTACGTCGGCGGGGTGCTTGCTTCGGACCGGGCGATGCTCGGCCGTGCAATCACACTTGTCGAGTCCACCCGACCGGATCACCAAGAGTTGTCGGGGGAGTTGTTGACCCGGCTGCTTCCCCGCGCGGGTGGCGCCCACCGAGTCGGTATCACCGGGGTGCCGGGGGCCGGGAAATCAACGTTGATCGACGCGCTTGGCACCGAGTTGACTGCGATGGGGCATCGACTGGCGGTCCTCGCGATCGACCCGTCGTCGAAGCGGACGGGCGGCAGCATCCTCGGTGACAAGACTCGAATGGGCAGACTTGCCGTCGACGACAACGCGTTCATCCGTCCATCGCCCAGTGCGGGTGTCCTCGGCGGCGTGACCCGCGCAACTCGCGAGGCGATCGTGATCGTGGAGGCCGCCGGATTCGACGTGGTGTTTGTCGAAACCGTCGGCGTTGGCCAGTCCGAGACGGCGGTTGCAAACATGGTTGACTCGTTCCTGCTGATCATGCTTGCGCGGGCTGGCGACAGCCTGCAGGGGATCAAGAAGGGCGTCCTCGAGTTGGCCGATGTCATCGCGTTCAACAAGGCCGACGGCAAGCACGCCCACGATGCCAAAGCCGCTGCGAGTGAGCTGATCTCTGCGCTGCATCTGTTGGCGGTTTCCGGCGACGGCTGGTCAGCGCCGGTGCTGACGTGCAGCGCGATCGAGCGGTTAGGACTTCTCGAGGTATGGGCTCAAGTCGTCGCCCACCGCGAGCATCTCGCTCGAATCGGAACCCTGGCCGGGAAGCGTCAGCGCCAGAGTGTCGATTGGATGTGGGACACCGTGGATCGGCAGTTGTTGTCGAGGTTCCGTGATCGCCCGGAGGTGCAGAAGAAGGCGGCCGCGCTCGAGCAGGCGCTGCGGGCGGGTACGACGACTGCGAGCTTGGCGGCGACCGAGCTGCTTGGTTTCAAGCCCGATGTCCAGCCCGGATCATTGTGAGCGAGTCGCGGCTTTCGGTTCTGGTTTGTCGAGGTTGTTGCTGCGGGACCGAATCGAAGCATCCCGGCGTCGATCACGGCTCGCAACTTGCCCGGTTGCAGGCTTCGATGCCGTCCCATCGGCGTGCTCGGCTGTGGACGGTCGACTGCCTCGGTTCGTGTGAGCACTCCAACGTCGTGGTCGTCCGCACCGATCGGGGTCGCAGGTGGTTCGGTGAAATGCTGGACGACGTTGACATCGATGAGTTGGGGACGTGGTTCGGCGCGGGCGCGCCGGGTGACGTACCTGTTCGGCTCGCCGACAGGGAGTTCACCCCGTCGGTCGTAACCACAGCGACGGCCAGGTTGACCGGCTGGAATTCGAATCAGATCCTGTCGATGGCGGAGCAGACCATGAATGATGGCGGCGGTTCCTGGAGCATCGGTGTGCACGGTGCGAGCGCCGAAGTGATGGTCGACGCTGAGGTTCCGTCGGTCGTCCGCAACGCGAACAGCCTCGTCGCGGAGAGTTCGACGGGATCAATTCGACTCGGTATTGACGACGGGATCTACGCGTTCGCGATCGATCGTCCGGATCAGCCGGAGCAGCCGATCGCCGTCATTCTCGCGGTTCTCGTCTCCGGTCTGGCGCCGTCTCGTCGAACCGTCACGAGTCGGGGCCCCGACGTTGGCGCCATTCGGCCGAGTGATCGCAACGACACGCTGTTCGACCTCGGGCTCGGCCGGTCCAACATCTCGTTCTGCATTCGTACCGGCGACGATCTACTCCTGGCTGAGTTGCGCTCGGTAGCGCGTCGGCATTGGCGTGACGCCCTTGACGAGATCGGCCCGGATCTGATCGCTCGGTCGCCCCATCGAGTGGTCGAGTCGGTGATCGGTCGGGCGGAGGTCTATACCGAGATACCGCATGTCGGCTCGGTCCCGCCCGGGGGAGCCCACACTCATCTGCTCGACGGCGAACTCGATCTCGGACTCGATCTGCCGCCTGGTATCACGCTGCCGAACGGCTTCGTGCCGTCGGCGCTCCTGTTCCCGAACGACCGATGGGTGCACCCGAGGGTTTCGTGACCGGTTAGCGCGAGCAGCAAACCCTCCACAGTCGTCCTGTGGAGGGTTTCGAGACCGGTTAGTGCGAGCAGCACACTCTCCACAGCCGGCCTGTGGAGCGTTTCGTCACCGGGTAGCGCGAGCAGCAAACCCTCGACCCGG
>JANOQU010000630.1:0-2707 GCA_031422355.1 Actinomycetes bacterium | reverse complement strand
TTCGTGTTGCGAAGCGACCATCTCCACCAACACAGCCACCACGCAATACACCACGACCACGAACACACCCACGACGACGGTCACCACCTCCACCGCCACGAAGCAGCGCAGTCCTCACGCCACCAACACGCTCACGAGCACAAATCGCTCGTTCACGCTCACCCCCACGTCCCCGACATCCATCACCGGCATGAACACGGCGACGGCTGAGCCGCCTCGTTCGCGTTGATCCGCGCACTGCTTCGGGCAATTGTTCCGTGTGCTGGGCGCCGGAGTAGCCGAAGACCATTGGCAATGACAACGAGACTCGCGCCCATATCCGCGAGGACGGCGATCCAGAGCGAGGCGCTTCCGGTGAGTGTGAGGGCGAAGAAGATTCCCTTGACGACGAGCGCGATGCTGATGTTCTGCCACAGCACGTGTGCTGTGTGGGCTGAAATTCTGATCATCTCGCCGAGTTTGCGCAGATCGTCGTCCATCAGCGCGATGTCGGCAGTCGCGATCGCGGTATCGGCTCCGGCAGCGCCCATCGCGATCCCGAGGTCAGCCCTCGCCAGCGCTGGAGCATCATTGACACCGTCGCCGATCATGCCGACCGGCCCGCGTGTGGCGACCAGTTCGGAGACGAAACGCAGCTTGTCGTCAGGCAGCAAATCACCTCGGGCGTCGTCGATACCTGCCTGAAGCGCAATGGCGGTCGCCGTCCGCTGGTTGTCCCCGGTGAGCATGATCGTCGTCACGCCGAGCTTGTTCAGGTCCGCGATCGCCTGCCGGCTGTCGGGCCGCAATGTGTCAGCAACGGCCAGCACCGCGAGTGGGCCGGATGCGTTCATCAGCACGATTGCGGTCTTGGCCTGATTTTCCAGTTCCTCCAGCACGAGTTCGAGCGCGGGATTGCACAGTCCGTTCTCTTCGGCGAAGCGATGATTACCGAGCGTGAACACCGTTCCGGCCACGGTTGCCCTCACCCCACGGCCGGTGATCGCCTCGAACCCGTCGACCTGAGCGAGAATGCCCGCATGGGCCGTGACGATGGCGTGAGCGACCGGGTGTTCGGACAGCGTCTCGATCGATGCCGCGATGCGCAACACTTCTTCGTCGGTCAGCGATCCGAGATTGACCAGGTCGGTGAGTACCGGCTTGCCGTGGGTGAGAGTACCGGTCTTGTCGATCGCAACCGTGCGCAGCTTTCGCGCATTTTCGAGATGAACTCCACCCTTGATCAGAATGCCCCGGCGTGCCGCTCCCCCGAGACCCGACACGACGGTGACCGGCGTCGAGATGACGAGCGCACATGGGCAGGCCAACACGAGCAGGACAAGTGCCTTGTAGAACCAGTCGGCGAAGCTGCCATGCCCGGTCAGCGGCGGAACCAACGCAACTATGATCGCCAACACGAACACCAGTGGCGTATAGATCCCAGCGAAGCGATCGACGAAGCGCTGGGCGGGTGCCTTGTCGGCCTGCGCCTCCTGGATCGAGCGGGCGATCCGGTCCAACGTGCCCTCTCCCTTGGCTGCGGTCACCGTGATCTCCAACGCGCCTCGCTCATTGATCGTTCCGGCAAACACCGGATCGCCCACGACCTTTGTCACCGGGATCGACTCGCCAGTGATCGGCGCCTGGTCGACTGCGCTGGAACCAGCAAACACCCGACCATCGAGAGCAATGCGCGATCCGGGTTTGGCCAGAATGACTTCGCCGAGCGCAACGTCGGCCGTGTGGACCTCGACCCAGGATCCGTGGCGCCGAACCGTTGCGACTTCGGGGGCGAGCGCGATCAACGACCGGATCGCATTGCGCGCCCGCTCCAGGCTGAGGGCTTCGATCAGCTCCGCCACGCCGAACAGCCAGATGACGACCGCAGCTTCTGGCCACTGACCGATCGCGATCGCGCCGATCACGGCGACGCTCATCAGCAAGCTCATCGTCATTCGCAACGACCGGAGCGCCTGAAGGCCCTTGCGTAAGGTGTCAAGTCCACCGAGAGCGATGGCCGCCAGCGCCAATGAGCCGACCAGGATCGACTGCTCGTCGGCACCGGCGATCACCGCGACCTCTGACCCGACCGCCAGCAGTCCTGCCGCGACGACGGTCACAATCGTTCGATTCGAGAGGCTCCGAATTGGTTGTGCACCTTCGACTTCGACCACGAGACTCGGTCTCATTCCCAGTTCGCGAATTGCTGCCTCGATCGGGTCGGGCGATGCCAGATCATGACGCACCCGGACTCGACGTGCGACGAGGTCGAACTCCAACGAACGAACGCCGGGCAATGGCGTCAGGGCAGCGCGGAGGTCGTTCTCCTCGGTCGCGCAGTCCAGTTCCTCGACCCGGTAGGTGGTCACGAGGTCGATGCTTGTTGATGGCGGACATGATCAGCGGAGAGCTCGAGCAGCATTCGGACGTGGTCGTCGGCCAACCGATAGTGAATTCGGCGACCGTCTCGACGGGTTCGCACGACGTCGGCGGCACGCAGTAGGCGAAGTGCTTGACTGACCACGTTCTCGGCGACGCCGGCAATGCGAGCCATGTCGCAGACGCACAACTCGCCGGCTTCCAAGAGTGCGTGAAGTATCGAGAGTCGGGTCGGGTCGCCCAGCAGCCTGAACAATTCCGCGGCCTCGATCTGCGCCTCGCGACCCGACACCAGATCGCGAAAACCGCTGGTCGTACCCAAGTCGGCACTAAAACTGTGCACATGAAC
>JANOQU010000629.1:0-1853 GCA_031422355.1 Actinomycetes bacterium | reverse complement strand
GGACGATCACGCTCGTGGTTTCAAGACCGTCACCGAAATCCTCCCAAACGAGCTCGCTGGTCGGTCCGGACGATCCGCCGTCAGCGGGTTCTTCAGCGGGTTCGGGACTCGGTGCGCCGGACCCGGCCGCTACGGAATCGCTCGACTCACTCTGAGTGATAGATACGCCGCCGTCGGAATCAGCACATGCTGCGGCCACGGCTGACAACGACAGGGTGAGGGCGAACAACGATCGACGACGCATTGGGGCGATCGTACCGGCGCGCTCAGCGCCGCTGGTCGCGGATGCGATGTGAACGTTCGGTTACTCGCAGATCGTTTCGCCGGCGGGAGGTTCGAGCGTCACAAGATAGGTGTCGACCGCATCGTTGACACATTGATTGAGGCCGTACCCGGTGTGTTGATCGGCCGTGACAACCACGAGCCGGCCGTCTTCGAGAGCGTCAGCCATGTGCCGGGTGCTGATGAGCGGGGTCGCAGGATCACCGGTGGTCCCGACGACTACGATCGGGCCTGCGCCCGCGGCGTCTACGCCGACGCGAGGTGCTGCTGGCACTGGCCACGCGGCACAGAACTGCAACTCGAGGATGTAGCTCGGTCCGATCCGTGGAGCGACCTCAGCGAACTCGTCCTGCAGGTCGAAGAGCACCTGCGGATCCTTGGTGCCCGGATCATCGAGGCAGTTGATAGCGAAGTAGGCCTCCAACGAATTGTCGTAGCTGCCGTCAGGCTGGCGGCTGTAGTAGTCGTCGTAGAGCGCGAGAATTCCCTCGCCGTCACCATTCTGTAGGTCGTCGAGCGCTCGTTCGAGACCCGGCCAGTACGACTGGCTGTACATCGCGTCCGCCACCGCCTGGATGAGGACTCCCTGGGTGATATCCGGTCGACCGGTCGGGCCGTCGACAGGCGCAGCGTCAGCCGCGGCGCTCAACCGGTCGAAGGCGCCTGCAGCGTCGCCGTCGTTGTGGAAGGTGCACTGTGTTCGGGCACTGCAATCACTGAGGAACGTCTCGAAGGTGCCCTCGAAGCCTGCGGCCTGCTCCAGGTTCTGCTGCAGGTAATCGACGGTTTGATCGGCCGCACCGTCAATGACCATCGCCCGAACCGTAGCGGGGAACAGCGTTGCCCACGTGACGCCCAGTTCGCTGCCGTAGCTGAACCCGAAGTACGAGATCTGGCCTTCGCCAAGCGCTTGCCGCATTGCGTCCATGTCTCGGGCCGTGTCCTCAGTGGACACGAACGGCAGGATCGCTTCGCTTCGCGCTTTGCACTCTTGGCCGAATTCGATCGCCGTCGCGACGATGTCGTCTCGTTCCTGTTCGGTGTCCGGCGACGAATCGATCGAGAAGTACGGGTCGTAGTCATCGATGCAATCCAACGTCGGTTCGGTCGATCCAGTACCGCGCGGGTCCCATCCGATGATGTCGAACGAATCGAGAATCTGTTGGCCAAAGTAGAACTCGGCCGACTCCGCCATGAAGCTGCCTCCGAAGCCCGGTCCGCCGGGGTTGACCAGCAACGTACCGATTCGTTTCGACGGATCCGAAGCCTGACGTCGGCCGACGAACAATGTGAAGGACCCGGCCGCTGGGTTGTCATAATCGAACGGCACCTCGAACCGACCATGTTCGAGGCCCGGCCCGATCGACACCCAACCGAAGGAATCGTCACTGCTGACAACGGGTTCCGCGGGCGACTCGCCTGGTGTCGACTCTGTGGAGTCGGGACCCGCCGAATCGGAACCGATGGGGTCACTGCGGACGGGGTCGCTGCGGACGATGTCGACACCACTCGAGTTGGTAGAGCAACCAGCGAGGGCTAGACCGACTGTTGCGAGCACCACGATTGAGCGA
>JANOQU010000628.1:0-9732 GCA_031422355.1 Actinomycetes bacterium | reverse complement strand
AGACTTTTCCAGCAAGCACGCGCAGCAAGGCCTACGCTCCCGCCCTGCTGGCGCTTTTGTTCTCGCTGGCGAGCGCAACCACGACGTCTGGAAGTTCATCCTGTCCAATGTGCGCCAGCCAGACCATATGGCCGGCGACCTTCACGCCCAGATGGCGAGCGGCGAGGTGGGTGCGCAACGGCTGCGTTCGCTGTGCGACCGGCACGGCTTGAACGACATCGAGGAACTCGCGGAGGAGATCATCACCCGCAGCGAAGTTGCGACCCGGGCCAGTATCCGCGAGTTGCCAGCCGGCACGTATCACGGTGCCGCTGTTCTCGACCTGGCCGATGGGGCCAAGATCGACATCGTCTGCGCGATGACGGTGGACCCGGTGTTGGGCGAAATCACGGTGGACTACGAAGGCACGTCTGGGGCGAGCGCGTCCGGCATCAACGTGGTGCTCAACTACACCCACGCCTACACCACGTTCACGGTGCGGTCGGTGCTGAACCCGGAGCTGCCCAACAACCACGGCAGCCTGGCTCCGATCAAGGTCATCGCCCCGGTCGGCAGCATCGTCAACGCGGTGTCGCCGATGCCCGGCACTGCCCGCCACGTTGTCGGCATGTTCCTGCCGAACGCGCTGTTGAAGGCCCTTGCCCAGATCAAGCCAGCCCAGTCGATGGCCGAAGGTTCCGGCGCAGTCTGGACAATGCAGGTGAGCGGAAACCATGACGATGGCTCACCGTTCATTACCGCGATGTTCACCTATGCCGGCGGCGTCGGCGCCCGGGCGACCAAGCCCGGCCTCTCGGCCTGCAGCTATCCGACCGGTATCTCAGCGGTTCCAATCGAAGTCGTGGAAGCGTCCGCACCGATTCGGTTCATGCGTAAGGAACTACGCGCTGGTAGCGGCGGCAGCGGTGGCCAGATCGGCGGCCTTGGCCAGACGATCGAGTTCACCGTCGACACCACTCGCGACTGGCAGCTCAATGCGGTCACGTCGCGATTGTCGGACGCTCCGCAGGGCATCTTCGGCGGCGAGGCGGGATCGGCTGGTGCGTTCACCGTCAATGACGAACCGGTCCGCACCCAGGCCCGCGTCTCGTTGAAGCCTGGGGATCGAGTGCGGCTCGATCTGCCCGGAGGTGGCGGCTACGGCCCGGCAGTGGTGCAAGGGGTCCACGCGTGACAATTCTCACCAACGATCTACTCACCGCATTCGACGCCAGCATCACCGACGTCAGCACTGCGTTGACGATGCCGCCGGAGATCTATACATCCGAAGAGTTCCTCGGCTTCGAGCGCAACGCCCTGTTCGCCAAGGAGTGGCTGTGCGTCGGCCGGGCCAGCCAGGTGCCCAATGTCGGGGACTACTTCACCACGACGGCCAACGGCGAGCCGATCATCGTCAGTCGGGCCAAGGACGACACGGTGCACGCCTTCTCATCAATCTGCCAGCACCGCGGAATGCAGGTTGCGGATGACTCCGGCAACTGCACCAAATTCACGTGCCTCTATCACCTCTGGAGTTACGACCTGACGGGTCGTCTGCTTGGAGCTCCAGCGATGGAGCGGACGGAAAACTTCGACAAGAAGGAGTTTCCGCTGCCGCCATTGAAGGTGGAGTTGTGGCAGGGCTTCGTGTTCGTCCACTTCGATCTCGACGCATCGCCACTCGGTCCGACGCTCGCGAGCTACGAGCCGTACGTGCGCCACTACGACCTCGAGAACGCGGTGTGCCCCGGCACGTTCACGCTCACAGACCTTCCTTGGAATTGGAAGGTGATGTTCGAGAACTTCAACGACGGCTACCACGCCAACAAGCTCCACCACACCATCCAGGACTTCTGCCCCAGCGAGCTTGCGGCATTCCCGGTGGACTGGGAGGAGGAGTCGAACGTGATGTTCCGGACGAACGGTTACACCCACATTGATGGCGGCTTCAACGCAACGCTCAAGGCTCTGATGCCCATCTTCCCGGCACTGACCGAAGAGGAACGCTGGCGGAGCACATTTGCCACGATGCCCCCATCGCTGTGCTTCGGGACAGCGCCGGATCAGGCGTTCTTCTTCATCGTGCGGCCCAAGACAGCCGACACCATCGACGTCGAGATTGGCTATCTGTTCCACCCGTCCGCTCTCGACGACCCGATGTTCGACGCGCTGTTCGCAATGAGCGACGCAGGTGTGCAGGTCTTTGTCGCCCAGGATCAGAACGCGACCACCAAGGTTCAAAAGGGCATGCACAGCCGCTTCGCCGCCCGGGGCCGGTACTCGTGGCAGGAAGAAAGCCACGTCCAGTTCAACCGTTGGCTCGTCCAACGATATCGCGACAACTGGCCCAGGGTATGACGTCGATCCCAGTCGCTCCGGTATCCGCGATCGCCGACGTCCTCGCCCTGTGGGGTCAAGACGGTTGGTTGACGCCGCCGTTACGCGCCATCGTGGCAGCCACTTCGCCAACCGTTGGTGCGGTGCGTACCATCACCGTCGAGGTCGCTTCGGCCGGAACCGGAATGGGCAAGATCTACGATGCCCTGTCGGCGGACCTCACGGGGCGCTTTGTGATCGTCGCCGGGGCATCCGGCCTCGAAGGTGCGATGTGGGGCGAGATACTCTCCACCGCCGCACAGGCCAGCGGTGCCAGCGGGGTGCTTGTCGATGGGGCAGTCCGCGATCGGCCCGAGATCGAATCGATCGGCTTCGCCATTTACGGCATCGACGAGCGCATCGTTGGTCCGTATGGCTCTGCCCACGTGACCGAACTGGACTGTGCCGTCACCATCGCCGGGGTCCTCATCGAACCTGACGACCACATCGTCGCGGACGCAACCGGGGTCATCCGAGTGCGCGGCGCAGTGCTGGACGACGTCCTTGCTGCAGCACATCGATACGCAGCGGCCGAAGAGCAGGTGGTGATGGCACTCCGCAACGGCGAACCTTTGACATCTGCCTACCGCTACAAGAAGGCCGTCGTCGACGAGCTGAGGAGGTGACCCGAACCCACTCTGGGATGTCACCAGAAACGATCGAAGACCGCTACGACACCGCTATCACACCGTTGACCGAACAACGAATGAGCTCATTCACAAACAAGGGGAGAACCAATGAATCGCAGAACCACATCGCTGGTGGCGGCACTTGCCGCCTTCAGCTTCGCCGCCGCCGCCTGCGGCAGCGACGAAAAGGAAGCCAGTACGGCCGAGACGACGGCGGCGACCACCGCTGCATCGACAGCTGAGCCGACTGCCGAGACGACTGCCGTGACAACGGGCGCAGGTGAAGCCGTCAGCATCGACACCAACGGGGATGGCACGGTCGTCATCGGTGTCGCAACGCCGGGGCCACGCGATGATGGCGGCTACTACCAGGCTCTCGTTGACGGCGTCACCGAATTCTCGGCGGCCAACGGCTTTGCAGAGCCGATCATCGTCGACAACATCGCCCAAGAAGAGGCTGCCAGCGCGCTGGACAGCCTTGCTCGTCAAAACGTCGACATGATCGCAGTCGGGGCGGGCGAGATCGCTGATCCGCTGGCCGACTTGACGACCAAGTACGCCGACATCATCTGGTATTGCAACTGCGGCGCCGGGTTCCCTGCGAACCCCAACCTGATCCAGTCCGGCGATGATGGGGCCGAGATGGGTTACTCAGCCGGTGTCGCCACCGGCCTGCTTCTGCAGGCCAAGGGTGCCAGTACGGCAGCGATGATCGGCAACAACAACTTCAACTTCGAGGTCGAAGCCTTCAAGTCGTTCGAGCTCGGTTTGAAGTCCGTCGACGACACCTTCACGGTGACGTACGTGGCGACCAACTCGTTCAACGACATCGCCGCAGCGACCGAGGCGTTCAACAACCTCAAGGATCAAGGCGTCGGAGCGATCTGGCCGTACCTCGGCGGCGCTGCCGAAGCAGTCGTCAAGCTCGCCAATGAAAACGACATCATCACGATGAGCGCAGGTGCGTCCGACGTGTGTGAGCGCACTGATCTCAGCTACCAAATCGCCGTCCGTTTCGATGCCGGGGACTATCTCGACACGATCCTCGGCGAGATCCTCGACGGGACGTTGCAGCGTGGCGCAACCCGTGCCTTCCATGTGGGCGTCGACCCACAGGGCGGAGCAGTCATCTGCGACCCGACGCCGGACGAGCAGGCGGCGATGGACGCCGCCTACGCCCTCATTGCCTCGGGTGACCTGGCTGCGGACTTCGGCGCCATCAAGGGCGAGGCGTACGGCGGCTGACCCGTGACAGACGCAGGCTTCGATACGCCCGAGGGCGCGCGTGCTGACGGCGCTGCCAACGTGGGGGATTCGTCCTCGACGCCGACAGTGCGGCTGTCGCGCATCACGAAGCGCTACGGCGCAGTCGTTGCCTGCCACGACGTCGACATCGATCTCACGGCCGGCCGAATCCACGGCGTGTTGGGCGAGAACGGTGCCGGCAAGTCGACATTGATGAAGATCCTCATCGGGCTGATCCAGCCCGATGAGGGTCTCATCATTCTGAATGGTCGAACCGTGACCGTTGCGGACCCGCTCGCTGCGGCCGATCTCGGGATCGCGATGGTGCATCAGCACTACAGCCTTGTCGAGCCGTTGACCGTTTGGGAGAACGTCCTGCTCGGTGAGCGCGTCCGCCTCGACCGACGTGCCGCGTGCGAACGCGTCGCCACCATCAGTGATCGGTATGGGCTGGGTGTGGACCCGCTCGCTCGCGTTTCCGGTCTCACCGCCGGCCAACGTCAGCGAGTGGAGATCATCAAATGCCTGCGGCGGGAGCCGCGAATCATCATCTTCGACGAACCGACGTCCATGCTGACGCCCGCCGAGAGTGAGCAGTTGTTCTCGGTGTTGCGAACCGCAGTCGTCTCCGAGGACCGCACCGTCGCCCTCGTCTCGCACAAACTCGACGAGATCCTGCATGCCACCGACGAGGTCACCATCATGCGCGGAGGTCGGGTGGTTGATCGGGTGCGGACGTCTCGCGCGACGGCATCGAGTCTTGCCCAGGCAATGGTTGGTCGCCCCGTATCGCTGCGCTCCGAGGCCGCCGCGCTCGGCCTGATCGATGCCGCTGCCGCCATGGCGATCGGCGATGTCGACGGTGACGGCGATGTCGACGGAGACGGCCACACGGGCAACGCCGCTCCGATCGTGCTGGAGATGAGAGGCGCGACCATTGTTGGTCCGGACGGCCACAAGCTGCTCGACGACCTGTCGATCACGGTTCGCGCCGGAGAGATCGTCGGCCTTGCTGGGGTCGAGGGCAATGGCCAACGTCCGCTCGCCGATGCGCTGTCCGGTCTGCTGGACCTTGACGGAGGGTCCATTCTCGTCCACGGAATCGCGATCGATCCGACCCGTCCCGGAGCGCTCTCCAGGGCAGGGGTCGGGGTCATCCCTGAAGATCGCCACGACTCCGGATGCGTGCTCGATCTCAGCGTGGCTGAGAACCTGACGCTCGGCAACCTCGGCGCGATCAGTAAGCGCGGGGTGCTCGACCGCAACGCCATGGAGGCCCGAGCGATCGAATTGATGAAGGCGTTCGACATCCAGGCTCGATCTCCCCATGCGTCGATGGGTTCGCTGTCTGGCGGTAACCAACAGCGGGTCGTGCTTGCCCGCGAGTTGTCGGCACGACCGATCGTGTTGATCGCTGCCCAGCCGACTCGCGGGCTGGATGTCGGCGCCATCGAATACATGAGCGAACGTCTACGCGCCGCAGCTGCGAGTGGGGTCGGCGTACTCCTCATCTCAACCGAACTCGAAGAGATCCTCACCTTGGCGCACCGCATCTGCGTCATCCATGAAGGCCGCATCATTGGCGAGATGGGCCATCACGAAGCTGATCTCGAACGACTTGGGTTGATGCTCGGCGGGGTGGCTGCGTGACTGCCGCAGCGATGGGGACGGACGCGATCGAAACGGCGTCGGCCACGGCCGATGCTGGAGATCAGCATTCGGGTGGTTCATTTGCGGGTTCCGCACGACGTGCCGTGCCGATCGTCGGCCAATACGTCGTCTCGATCGCCGTGGCTCTCGGGCTCTGCGCGATCCTCGTGTCGGCGACGGGCGGTTCGGCGAGCAGGGTTTTCGCTGCATTGCTCGACGGCAGCCTCCGGTCGCCTGGCGCATGGGGGCTGACGATCACGACTGCGACGCCGTTGCTCGTGGTTGCAGTGGGCACGATCGTCGGAGCGAAGGCCGGTATGAGCAACATTGGTCAGGAAGGCCAGTTGTTGCTCGGTGCTGCTGCGATGGCGTTCATTGCGACCCGGCTCGATCTCCCAGGACCGCTGTTGCTGACCGTGTCGTTCATCGGTGCTTGCGCCGTCGGCGGTCTGTGGGCTGGTCTCGCTGCGCTGATGAAGTTCACCCGAAAGGTGCCGGAGGTGATCAGCACGCTGCTGTTGATCTTCGTCGCGAGCCAGATCACTACGTTCGGACTGACTCGCAAATGGCTACTCCTCGCCAAGGAGAACACGTCGCGGACCAACAATGGCGAGCCGCTTCCAGACGCGGCCAAGATGCCGAGCCTGAACATCTTCGGCAACCAGGTTTCGTGGGGGGCCGTGATCGCGCTCGTGCTCACTGCCGTCGTTGGTGTCGTGCTTGCTCGGACCACGATCGGGTTCCGCTTGCGGATGCTTGGGTTGAACCCACGGACCGCCCGCCGGTTCGGTGTGTCCGCGGTCGGCGTCGGAGGCGGCGCGCTGATGTTTTCCGGTGCTGCCGCTGGACTCGGTGGCGGGTTATGGCTCAGTGGCGGTGCCGCCGGCGACCGTTTCACCGGAGCGATCTCGTCCAGCATTGGTTGGCAGGGCCTGCTCGTCGCGTTGCTCGCCCGTGAGAAGGCGGCACTCGCGATCCCGATGGCGTTCGTTTTCGCTGGTCTTCGAACCGGCTCCGGGTTTCTGGCCGCGACGGGGGTCGATCGGCGCATTGCAGATGTCGTCCAGGCAATGTTGGTACTCGCGCTGTTGATTCCGCCAGCTATCGAAGCCCTGCAGCGTCGTCGTAGCGGTTCCGGAGCAGCAGCGTGATTGCCTTCGGTGAGTCGCTGTGGGACGTCGTGTCGTCGAGCACGATGTACTCGTCCACGGTCCGGTTTGCAGCGCTGATCGTGTTTGCCGCAATCGGTGAATGGGTCGCGGAGAAGAGCGGCACGATGAACATCTCGGTCGAGGGCATGATCCTGACAGGTGCCTTTACCGCTGCACTCGGCTCGTACTGGTTCGAGAATCCCTGGGCGGCCGTGTTCGTCGGGCTGCTGGGTGGCTTTCTCGTCGCTGCGATCCACGCAAACATGTCCCACAGATTGGGCGCCAATCAGTTCGTGGTCGGTCTCACACTCAACGTCTTGGCCGTTGGCCTGACGGCGTTCCTCGACGCCCAAGTCGACCCCACAGTGGTGCGCGTCGAAGAGTTCCGCATCCCGATTCTCGCTGACATACCGTTGATCGGCGATGCGCTGTTCGACCGCACCTGGGTGCTGTACCTGATCTACCCGCTCGTCCCGCTCGCTTGGTTTCTGGTCTACCGCACTCGTTGGGGCCTCGAGGTTCGGTCGGTCGGCGAGAACCCACAGGCAGCCGACGTGAGCGGCATCGACGTCAACAAGCGGCGCCGCCAGGCGGTGTACTTCTGCGGTGCGTGCGCGGGCCTCGCAGGCGCCTATCTCACCGTTGGCCAGAGCGGCAGCTTCGCTGCCGATGGCGTGTCAGGGCGTGGTTATCTTGCCCTCGCAGCAGTGATCTTCGGTGGCTGGACGTTGAAGGGCACCATCGCCGGCGCGTTGGTGTTCGGCGTGTTCCAAGCGCTCGGTTCGGCATATCAGGCCCTCGGTTACGAGGCCAATCCGTCGCTACTCGGTTCGCTGCCGTACGTGATGGCCATCGCCACGCTGCTGCTGTTCGCCTATCGAAGCCGCCAACCAGAGTCACTCGGTCGCCCCTTCGTCCGCGGCCTCACCTGACGTCACCCCTCACTCGCCAACGACAAACCGCACCACCCGTGTCGAGGGTTTCGTGACCGCCCAGGCCGACCCGGAAACACTCCACACCAGCCCTGTGGAGGGTTTCAGGATCGCTCAGGGTGAGCAGCAAACCCTCCACAGCCCCCGTGGGGTCGTCGAAAATCGTCAGGCGGTGGCACGGGCGGCGAATTCGGTGCAGCGCTGTTCATACAGAGTGACCAACTCGTCGATCGTCGTGTCGAGATCAAGGAGGTCGAGTTGCGTGACTCGATCGACTTGCCAGCCGATCATCCGGGTTTGTCGATCACGTCGCTTGTCGTTTGTGGTTCCGTCCAGCAACAGGTGGCATTGATGGACATCGACCTCGACGCCCCACTTGACCTCGGGTGCGCTGATGTCGATCCTTGCTCGCCGACCGTTGGGCAAGGCTAGCCATGTCGTCTGAGCCACGACGGGCACGCCGCGTGCCTGCAAAGCCTGAGCAACCTGCAATTCGGGGTGAGACTCCAGCGCGCCACCCGGTAGGCGGTTCGCCAAGGTTTGGACGAACAACGCAGAGCCAGGCCGAGTCGGATGGGCGAGCCTTTTGGCGATCATCCTCAATGCCCCGATGCCACACATTCGATCGTGGATGATCTGCTCGATGATCGAGGCGTGGTCGAGTGGGTTCAGGTCCGCAGCGAGGTCGAATGCGAGACGCCACGGTGCGGCGATGTTGATCCCGTCGAGTCGGCACTGGATGTCGGTGTCGGCAACCTTTGTGGACTGTCGCAGCCGAACGGACGTGACGTCGAGATCGAGTTCGAGCCCATGCGGGACGCTCAAGTCGATGACGTCGCTCTTTTGCATTCGTCGTAACCCGACGATGCGCCCGGCGGTCGGGCCAGTTATGAAGCCGCGTGGATGCGCCATGCACAGTGAGGCACAGCGGGCCTCCAACGTCAGCGGTGCCGACGTGATGCGGTACACGTTCTTGTGGACTGGCGCAATGATGTGCGCGGCCACCAGGCGATCGCGAGCCCGTCGCGTCACACCACAATCGGACAACTTCGTTGTCGTGATCATGCCGAGATGGTTGAGCAGCCAGAGCATGGCGTCTTCGGTCAGAGATGGAACCGTCTTCATGAACGTCCCCCGTCGGGTGTTGAGGTCTTGTCGCAGGGGGAAGCCGCTTGGTCAACGTAACGAATCGGTGTGACAGCCGACTGCGGTGGACCGCCTGTGGAGGGTTTCAGGATCGATCAGGGTGAGCAGGAAACCCTCCACACCAGCCCTGTGGAGGGTTTCGGTGCCGGTCAGGGTGAGCAGGAAACCCTCGGCACGTCGGACACATCGGATCACGTTGGTCTGACCATCAGTCCAACAGGTGTCAGGGATTAGGCTGCAGGCGACGCATCGATAGGACTTCCGATGGAACACATCTACAACTTCTCCGAGCACGGAGCCGGCACCAATCAGGGTCTGCTGTCTCAGCTCGTCGTACCCCGGCCAATTGCCATGGTGTCCAGCGCGAACTCCGATGGTGTTGGCAATTTGGCGCCGTTCAGTTACTACCTGCCGACCACCGGATCTCCGCCACTCGTGGGAATTTCGTTCGGCCACCGTGAATCCGACGGAGCCTCCAAGGGTTCGTACGAGAACCTGATCTCAAGCGGCAACTTCGTCATCAATGTGTGCTCGGAAGTATTCGCGGATCACATCGAGAGCATCGCCAAGGAGTATCCACACGGCGTCGACGAAGCCGCCCTGCACGGCTACACGCTCGTTCCG
>JANOQU010000627.1:0-5659 GCA_031422355.1 Actinomycetes bacterium | reverse complement strand
GCATTCAATGACGCAATGTGCAGGTCGGTGTTGAGAATCTCGATATCTGCCGGGCACTTGATATCGGCAGCCGAGATCTCGGCCGGTCCGCGCACGTCGAGGCGGATGATGATCGCCTCGTCACTCACACTGGTGAGGACGATGTCCTTCAGGTTGAGAATGATGTCTGTGATGTCTTCGCTGATGCCGGCGATGGTGTCGAACTCGTGCAGTGCATCGTCGAACCGAACCGCGGTAATGGCCGCGCCGGGGATCGAAGAGAGCAAGGTACGACGCAATGAGTTACCGATCGTGTGCCCGAAGCCGGGCTCGAGCGGGCCGACTGCGAAACGCTGACGGTTGTTGGATTCTTCGCCGATTGCCTCGACGGTGGGGCGCTGAATGACGAGCATTGTCTGCCTCGGTCCTTTCGGGAGTGGGGTGGTCGCTGGACCGGATTACTTCGAGTACAGCTCAACGATGAGCTGTTCGCGCACGGGCACATCGATGTGCTCGCGCTGTGGGAGGTCGCGGACCGTGACCTGCTTGCCGCCGTCGCCGACTTCGAGCCAACCGACCACTTTGCGGTCGAGGACGTCGAGGTTGTGCTGGATGACGATCATGTTGCGGGCCTTTTCGTGCAACGAAATGACGTCGCCCTTTTTGACCCGAGCGCTGGCGATGTCGACGCGCTTGCCGTTGACGAGGATCTTGCCATGGCTGACGAACTGGCGTGCCTGCGGGCGGGTTTCAGCCCAGCCGGCGCGAAAGACGATGTTGTCGATGCGCTGCTCGAGCAGCCGAAGCAGGTTCTCACCGGTCGGCCCCTGGAGGCGGTTGGCCTCTTCGTAGGTGCGGCGGAACTGACGTTCGAGGACGCCGTAGATGTACTTCGCCTTCTGCTTTTCCTGCAGCTGCGCAAGGTATTCGCTACCAGCATTGCGGCGGCGTGTGCGACCGTGCTGACCTGGCGGGAATGGACGACGCTCGAGGGCCTTGCGACCCTTTTCGTTCTCGAAAATATTGGTTGCCAGGCGGCGCGAGATGCGCACCTTTGGTCCGGTATAGCGAGCCATGACTCAGTTCCTCTTACGCTTGGGCTGGCTGCAGCCATTGTGGGCCAACGGGGTGACGTCTTTGATCGACGTCACTTCGAGGCCGGTGTTCTGGATCGAGCGGACTGCAGTGTCGCGACCGGAGCCTGGCCCCTTGACCTGAATTTCGACACGGCGCAAGCCGTGTTCCATCGCGGCACGGGCAGCCTTATCGGCAGCCATCTGGGCAGCGAATGGGGTGCTCTTCCGAGAACCCTTGAAGCCAACGCCGCCTGACGATGCCCACGAGATGACATTGCCGGCAGTGTCGGTGACGCTGACGATGGTGTTGTTGAACGAGCTCTTGATGTGAACGACACCAACGGTGACATTCTTGCGCTCGCGCTTGCGGGGACGACGTCCTCCTGGCTTTGGCTTTGCCATCGCTACTTCCTCACGGCCTTCTTCTTGTTGGCAACGGTCTTCTTCGGGCCCTTACGGGTACGAGCGTTGGTGTGGGTGCGCTGGCCGCGCACTGGCAGACCCTTGCGATGGCGGACACCTTGGAGGCAGCCGATCTCGATCTTGCGCTTGATGTCCTGCTGCACTTCACGTCGTAGGTCGCCTTCGACCGTGATCTTTTCGACCTCGGCACGGATGCGGTTCACTTCGTCCTCGGTGAGGCTGCGAACTCTGGTGTTCGGGTCGAGGCCAGCGTCGACACAGATCTTCTGTGCGGTTGGCTTGCCGACGCCGAAGATGTAGGTGAGTGCGATCTCCAGCCGCTTTTCGCGGGGGATGTCGACACCTGAAATACGAGCCATCAGTTCCCTAATTCCTTCTCAGCCCTGGCGCTGCTTGTGCCGGGGGTTTTCACAGATCACCATGACGCGACCGTGCCGGCGGATGACCTTGCACTTTTCGCAGATTTTCTTGACGCTCGGACGGACCTTCATGGGACCTTTGCTTTCCAACTCTTGGGCTTCGACTGTGAAGCAGCGCTACTACTTGTAGCGGTAGGTGATACGACCACGGGTGAGGTCGTAGGGAGTGAGTTCGACTTGGACCTTGTCGCCGGGAAGAATTCGGATGTAGTGCATCCGCATCTTTCCGGAGATGTGCGCCAGCACCTTGTGGCTATTCTCGAGTTCGACGCGGAACATTGCGTTCGGCAGTGATTCGACAATGGTGCCTTCCAGCACGATGGCGTCTTCTTTAGGCTTGGGCAGAACTGCCTCCTGAACAATGGCGGACAACATGGCAAAGCTGGGCTGCGTGCGCGCAGCCGTGCTCTGACCGAGGAACGATGCTATCGGCGGCAATTCGGAACGCAAAGCCCCGCGGCCCAAGTTCCGGGCTGAAAATATAGCAAATCGCTCCAACCCCGCCGCGGATAGCCGGGTTCGCCGACCGGCGCAGTGTCCGGTCGCTCGCGAAGCCCTCTGTCCGACTGATTACCCCCGAACGGGAGTCGATTGTCGGTCAGTGAAGCCACTGGCGGCGACGACTGGGGCTCTGTCCGACTGATTACCCCCGATCAGGAGTGAATTGTCGGACGAGTTGCCGCGATGGGTCGCTGCCGCAGTACCTACAAGGCCGTGAGGATTTCGGGGCCGTTGTCGGTGACGACCACGGTGTGCTCTGCGTGTGCGGCGAAGCTGCCGTCTGCGGTGACAACCGTCCAGCCGTCGTCCAATTCGCGCACGTTGTCACCACCCCCTGCGATCAGCATTGGTTCGAGGGCAAGCGTGACTCCGGCTTGCATCAACGGACCACGGCCTCGCTTGCCGCGGTTCTCGACGTCGGGTTCTTCGTGCATGGCTTGGCCGATCCCGTGCCCGCAGTACTCGCGCGGACTGCCGAACCCGGCTGCTGAAACGACAGCGTCGATCGCTGCACCGATGTCGTGCAGATGCGCGCCCGGAACCATCGTTGCGATGCCCGCCTTCAGCGCCTTCTCGGCCGTTTCGATCAGGCGCATCGTTGTCGGCGTGGCCGACCCGATCGGCATCGTGAAGGCTGCGTCGCCGTGCCAGCCATTGATGATCGCTCCACAATCGATCGAGAGCAGATCGCCGTCGTGGAGAACCCGGGTACCGGGGATGCCGTGGACGACTTCGTCGTTGACCGAGGCACAGATGACCGCCGGAAAGCCGTGATAGCCGAGGAAGTTCGAGGTTGCGTTTCTTCGGCGTAATACCTCGCGAGCAACAAGATCGAGCGCTGCGGTCGTCACACCCGGAGCCGCAACGGCTCGAATGGCCTCGTGCATTTCGGCGACAACACGTCCTGCGGCACGCATCTGACGAATCTGGTCCGGAGTTCTCGCCGCCAACAGAGACCGACGGCGCGACTTCATCCCTTGTGGCGGCTGACTTCGACCGCCGTGGTGAGCCGGGCGAAGACTTGGTCGGGGGTCGCCACACCATCGACGACAGTCAAACGACCCGTCGCGCCGTAGTACTCGATCAAAGGTGACGTTTGCTGCTCGTACAGATCGAGCCGGTTATTGATCGCATCTGGTGTGTCGTCGGCGCGATGAGTGATGTCGCCGCCGCAGACCTCGCAGATCCACGGCTGGCGTTCGGTCCCCTTGGCGACGTAGTTCGTTCCGCAGTCTCGACAGACCCGGCGCGAAGACAGACGCTGCAACACCAGATCGCGCGGCACATCGAGATCGATGACAGCGTCAAGCGGGCGCTCCTCGGTGATCTCGTCGAGGGCTTGGGCCTGGCCAACAGTGCGCGGGAAGCCGTCGAGGATGTATCCACGGGTCCGCGCGTCGTCTCGGGAGAGTCGCTCGTTCACGATTCCAACCATGATCTCGTCGCCAACGAGTCCGCCGGCCTCGATCACCGTCTTGGCCGCTGTGCCCAGCGGCGTGCCCTCGCGCACTGCGGCTCGCAGCATGTCACCGGTGGAGATGTGTGGGACCACGAAGTGGCGCGACAGTCGCACGCATTGGGTACCTTTCCCCGCTCCTTGACGGCCGAGGATGATGAGCCGAGCACCCGGGATCATCGGGGTTACTTCAGGAAACCCTCGTAGTTGCGAAGCGTGAGCTGACTATCGATCTGACGCATCAGTTCGAGCGCAACGCCAACCGCAATGAGCACCGTGGTGCCAGCGAACGGGAAGTTCTGGACTCCGAAGATCCACAGCAGGATGTACGGCAACAATGCAATGACAGCGACAAAGAGAGCACCCGGCAGGGTGATCCGGTTGACGACCTTGCCGAGGTACTTCTCGGTCTGGGCGCCCGGCCGGATACCAGGAATGAAGCCACCCTGCTTGCGGATCTGATCGGCCTGACGGATCGGGTCGAACGCGATCGAGTTGTAGAAGTAGGCGAACGCAACGATGAGCAAGGCGAGGATGATCGCGTAGACGGCATTCTGACTGTTCACGATGTAGTCGTTGACGAAGTTGGTGATCGTTCCACGCCAACCCTCTGCCGAGCCGAGCACGTTGGTCAGCAGCACCGGCAACAGCAGCACCGAGCTTGCGAAGATGATTGGCACGACGCCACTCTGGTTGACCTTGAGCGGGATATAGGTGTTCTGGCCGCCGTACATCCGACGACCGACCTGGCGCTTGGCGAACGAAACGGGAATTCTCCGCTGAGACAACTCGACACGAACGACTGCGAACACGATGCCGATCACCAAGATGACGAGCAGCACGAACAGGATCTTGCTCTCCTCCTGCCAGATCCGCAGGAAGTTGACGGGCAAGCTGGACACGACCGACGCAAAAATGATCATCGACATTCCGTTGCCAATGCCGCGCTGGCTGATCAGCTCGCCCATCCACATGATGAGTGCCGTGCCCGCCACCAACGTGACGATCACGAGCAACGCTCGGGGCATGAACTGGGGCAAGAGCTGGACATCTGGCGCGCTCTGTCCGGCACCAAAGAACGCGCTGCCTCGACCTTGGCCGAAGATGAACGTCAGACCCGATGCCTGCAACAGCGCAATACCGATACCGAGATAACGCGTGTATTGGGTGATTTTGCGTTGACCGACAGCGCCCTCTTGCTGAAGCTGTTCGAGCTTGGGGATGACGACGCCGAGCACCTGCATGATGATGCTGGCCGTGATGTAGGGCATGATCCCGAGCGCGAAGATCGAGAAACTGCTGAACGCCCCGCCGGAAAACAGGTTGAGGAAGCCGAGCGCGCCGCCACCTTCGGCGGAGTCACGCAGCTGTTCGACAGCAAGCTGATCGACGCCGGGAACTGGAATGGCGACGCCAAGGCGATACAGACCGACGATCAAGATCGTGAACAGAACCTTGTTCCGTAGGTCCGCAACCTTGAAGACGTTCTTCACGTTCGACAGGACAGGCACAAGCAACTCCTCAACAAGATGACAGACGGTTGGCGAATTGGCCGGGACGTATCGGCCGAGAACCTATCGGTTTGTGAACTGGTTGCCGTTTGCAGCTGGGCGAACCTTGAACGGCATCGGCACAATCGTGACCGTTCCGCCGAGCGCGGTGATGGCCGCTTCGGCTGACTTGGACACCGCGTGGGCCGAGACGTTGATCTTGGTGGTGAGTTCGCCGTATGCGAGGACCTTGGCGTAGTCACCCTTGCGCAGCAGTCCGCCCTCGACGAGGGTCTCGATGGTGACATCGGTGAG
>JANOQU010000626.1:0-2818 GCA_031422355.1 Actinomycetes bacterium | reverse complement strand
TGGACACGGACACTGTTGACGATCGCCGTGACGTGCGTCCCATAAAGGCTGCTAGCGTTGCACGTCCTGCCCTGGGCACAGTAGTTCGTTGTCCACACTGTGTGGACAACGATGTGGACAGTGGGCCGATGGGGGAAATGGAGGCGCAGGTGAGCGACTACGAACAGTTGTGGACAGCAGTCGCGCAACTCCTTCGTGCCCAGGTCTCAGAAGCCGTCTGGTTCTCCACATTCCAAGACGTCGTGCCGCTCGAGAGCGAGTCCGACGAGTTGCGCGTCAGTGCCCCGAATTCCCACGTTCGAGAACGGATCCTGTCTCGCTATTTGCCGTTGGTTCGTGATGCACTCGAGGAAATCGGTGCCGCCCACCGGCATTTCATCGTCGACGTGCAGGTCAGTGATGCCGCCACCGACGAACCGCGCGAACCGGATCACGATGCTGGCGACCAGGGCGCGAGCTCCACCGGTTCCGCCCCTAGCAGCGCAGATGCTCGCCCGTCGGGAAATTATGGCGGTTCATCGATCAACGGCCGCAGCAACGGCGCGGCGACGCCCGCTGATCTCGCTGGGCTGAACCCGCGGTATTCATTCGACACCTTCGTCAAAGGGCAGTCGAACCAATTCGCCCTCGCCGCCGCGTCGCGAGTCGCAGAGACGCCGGGCCGCAGCTACAACCCGCTGTTCATCTACGGCGCCGCCGGCCTCGGCAAAACTCATCTCCTCCACGCCATTGGCCATTACGTCCATCGCCACTATCAGCACGACATCGTCCGCTACGTCAGCACCGAGACATTTCTCAACGAGTACGTCGACGCCATTCGATCCAACACGACCGCCAGTTTCAAGCGGCGTTATCGCGATATCGACGTCTTGCTGATCGACGACATCCAGTTCATGGAGGGCAAAGAGGGTCTCCAGGAAGAGTTCTTCCATACGTTCAACTCCCTGCACGGAGCAAATAAGCAGATCGTCATCTCCAGTGACCGGATGCCCGACGCGATTCCAACACTCGAAGAGCGTTTACGCGGTCGGTTCAAGTGGGGCCTGATCACCGATGTCCAACCTCCGGACATGGAGACTCGGCTCGCGATCTTGCGGAACAAAGCCGAACGCGACGACTCCCGGATGCCGGCCGAGACGCTGGAGTTCATTGCCTCGAACATCACCAACAACATTCGCGAGCTCGAAGGTGCGCTCATTCGTGTCACTGCGTACGCGAGCCTCAATCGCGTGCCGGTGACCACTCATCTGGCCGAGACTCTGCTTCGCGATCTGCTGACCAACAGCGCCCCGAAGGCCCGAACCGACGACGAACTACTGGCCGAGATGGCCATCATCCTCGGCCAAAGCGTCGAAGCACTCCGAGGCAAGAGTCGTCAGCGGCCACTCGTGACGAGTCGCCAGATCGCGATGTACGTCTTCCGCGACCTCACCGACTTGAGTTATCCAGCGATCGCGCGGCTGTTCGGCGGTCGTGACCACACAACCGTCATCCACGCCGTCGAGAAGATCCAGCGCCTCATGAGCGAACGCAAACAGGTCTACGACCAGGTCACCGACATGCAGCAGCGGCTCAAGCAGGGATGAGCACGTTGATCAGAGTGGACCAGGTCTCGGCGAGGGTCACCGTCGTACCCAGCATGTCCCCAGCCTTGTCAACGGGTTGCAAACGCCAGGTGACAGCTGTGCAAACAGTGCCTGAACGAGTTGTGGACGCGCAGCGAACAGCGGTGCATAACGCCGACTTGTCCACCGGGCTTGGTTCGAGCGCACAAGCATCTGTGGACGTCTGGGGATTGTGGTGACATACCGATTCGGCCTCTACGCTGCAGGAACACTGGGTTGTCCACAATCCACAGCTCTTATTACCACTATTACTTCGATACATCACCGTCTGGTCATAACCCATGCGGAAGGAAAGGTTGCACCGTGAAGTTTCGCTGCGAACGCGATCTGCTGGCAGACGCCCTCACGACGGCTGGCCGTGCGGCGACGGGTCGGACCGGAACGCTGCCGGTCTTGTCGGGTCTGCGGCTGGAACTGATCGGTGACATGCTGACCGTCACGGGTACCGACCTCGAACTGACTATTCAGCTCGAGATCGAGGTTGGCGGAGAACGAGATGGCGGCGTCGTTCTGCCGGCACGGCTGGCGGCAGACATCGTCCGGTCGCTCAGTGCTGGCAAGGTCGAGGTTTCCGTCGATGGCGATGATGTGTCGATCAGCGGTGGCCGGTCGCAGTTCGCAGTCCGGCCGTTGTCTCTCGATGACTACCCGCGGTTGGCATCGCCTGCATCCAGTGCCGTCACGCTTCCGAGTGCCGATGTCGGTGAGGCGTTACGTCAGGTGGTGCGGGCGGCGAGCACCGACGAGGCTCGGCCGATACTGACCGGCGTCATGCTCACTGCCGAGGCCGACGGTTTGCGGATGGTTGCCACCGACTCGTACCGGCTTGCCGTTCGAGATCTGCCGGGCGCCAGTGTGCTCGGAACCGACCAGCGTGTTCTTGTCCCTGGCAGGGCCCTGACCGAACTTGCTCGGCTCGTTGGCCATTCTCCAGAACTGACGTTGCGTCTCGGTGAGCGCGAGGCCACCTTCGAAGTCGGCGCGACCCGCCTCACGACCCGCCTGATCGAAGGCGAGTTTCCGAACTACCGCCAGTTGATCCCGGCCAGCTACCCGAACAAGCTGACGGTTGCTCGCGATGCGCTCAGCGAGGCGATTCGACGAGTCAAGATTCTCGCCAAGGACGCAACGCCGATCAGGCTCCAGATGACCGCCGACAGCCTCCGGTTGACAGCAATCACCCAAGACGTCGG
>JANOQU010000625.1:0-8477 GCA_031422355.1 Actinomycetes bacterium | reverse complement strand
TGACCCTGACGGTGCTCGAAACGCTGAGCCGCAGTTGGACGGCATCCGGTAACGGCTTCCTGACTCAGACCGACCCGACCGGACCTGCGCTTGCGAGCACTGCAGTCACCACCGTGAGGATGGTTCCGATCCCTGCAATCGGTGGCACTGTCACCGGAGGGATTCCGGCGGCCGGTGTCACCTACGACAGCGTGTTGCTCTGCAACCCAGCCGCCATTCCTGCACCGTCAACCGATCAATGCACGACCACGGGTTCGGACTTCGTTGCCAGCGCGAGCACAGTCGGTGGCAGCACGGGCGGTTTCTCGTTCAACGTCGCCGCGCTTCGTCTTCTGCCCGGCGACTACCGGGTCAAGGCGATCAAAGGCACCCAGACCGTGGAGCAGGGAATCACCATCGCCGCGGCGGGTACAGCAATCCCGGCGATCACGCTCAACATCGTGCCGCGCAGCTTCAACTACGAGTTCACCGTCAGGAACGCTTTGGACGTGCCCGTAGCCGACGGGGCGACTGTCACGATGGGTGGACAGACCGGCCCGACTGTTGGCGGCAAGGTGACACTGCTCGTCAGCGAGTTCGCATCGCGTGCGTGGACGGTGGCAGCCAACGGCTTCGTCACGAAGTCCGACCTGGTCGGGCCGGCACTCGGCTCGCTGGCGGCAACGACGCCGGTCCCTGTCCAGATGGTCGCGATCCCTGCTATCTCCGGTGTCGTCAATGGCGGTGCGCCGGCTGCCCCGGTTGTGTTCGACACCGTGTTGATGTGCCCGGGCGTGACGCCGTTCCAGTGTTCAGTCGGTGGTCCGGGCGTCATCGTCGGCACCGCAGGGGCCGGGGTCGGCACGTTCAGCTTCTCGTTCGCGACGGTTCGGCTGGCGCCTGGTGACTATCGCGTGACCGCGATCATCGGCGCAGTGAAGGCAACCAGCAGTCCCGCTCTCGTGATCACCGCAGCTGGCACAGCCATCGCCCCGCTGTCGATCACCTTCCCGCCCTGACATCACCCACCCGCCGGCACGTTCTGTTGTCGTCATCCGGGGCTGGCGGCTGACACATTTCACGCCCTTGGTCCTGCAGCGTGCCACCCCTTGGCACGCAACGCCACAGAGGGCGTGGTTCGTGCCATCTCGCTCGATGACGTTCCTGCGCGGTCACCGGGCCGGTCACCCAGCCGGCGGCTGACACATTTCGCGCCCTTGGTCCTGCAGCGTGCCACCCCTTGGCACGCAACGCCACCAAGGGCGTGGTTCGTGCCACAACAGCGAGATGGCTAGGCACCGGGGGGCCGGTGTCGCGCTGAACGAGGGTCAGGCGAAGATGACGACTGCGACGATGACCAGGATGGTCACCGCTGCGGCCGCGATCCACGGCCACCAGTTCCGCTTCTTGATCGGCGGTGGTGGAGGCGGCGGAGGTGGCGGAGGAATGACGACGACCGGCTCGGGCTGCGGGTCCATGTCGTTGTGACACCGCGTGCAGAACTTCTCGCCGATCGAGTTCAGTTCCCCACACGTCGGGCAGACCCTGGTACCGATCAGGAGGCGGCCGCCGGCACCGGGAAGTCGGCGCAAGGTGGTGTCATTGGTGTCCGAAGCCACCGAGATGGGCACCGCTGTCGGCGCCCAGAACAACGGAAAGTCGCAGTGGTTGCAGAACTCATCAGAGGCCCGCCTGATCGACGGCAATGTGGAGACGAGTCCACATTCTGGGCAGACGACATCGGCCATCAGGACACCACTTCCAGGATTGGGATCTCGGTTTCGCCGCCGGAGTCAGGCTCTGGTGGCCAGATTCGGCGGGCGCCGACGTGTAGTTCGAACGTGACGCTGGCCGGCAATTCACTGCGAACGATTCGGAGCAGGTCCTTGTTCGTCGCCCAGCCTGGCGTGGCGACGTACAACTTCACATGCGGCGGGTTCGGCAGCACATCGTCCTCGATGAACACACCACCACTGTCGACGACGACTGCCGGCTCCAGGCTGATCAGTTCCAACAGTTGGCGCAACCCGCGAGACGTACCGCGCCATTGCACCAGGTCTGAATACTCCAGCACGATCCGTCGCTGGAGTTCATCGGGAAGCGACGAGTCGATCCAGTCGATGCCGATCCAGGCACCGAGTGCACGGACCATGTTGTCCGGAGCGACATGCGGATCGAACATATGCGGCATCGTGTCGATCTGATGCAGTTCGGTCTCGGCGATGGTCTGGAAGATCATCAGGTAGCGAGAGAGGAAGTCGTCCTCGACCATACCCACCGGCAGTTGATGGAGCAGCCAATCGTCGCGTCTCATCGCACGACCGCCTGGTGATTCGCCGAGAGGAACAAAGAATCGCGGTCCAGCTTGACGAGATCCTTGCCGAAGCCGATTCGTTCGTGGTTGCGCAGGTCGTACTCGAAGAACAGCACCTCGTCGACTCGCTCGACGCCCTCGACAGCTTCCAGCAGCTGAAAGACCGAGGCTGCGTTCAGGTCTGTGTCGAAACCCCATCCGGTGCCCTCGACACCCCCGGTGATCGGGTTGAGATAGTGATAGAGCGCTGACAGCGCACGGTCACGAACCAGCGATGCCGGTCGGCCGGGGCGGGCCGTGAGCAGCGTCGCGACGGTTACGCCCTGATAATACGGCGTGCCGATCTCGATGGTGGTGCCCAGAATTCTGCGCTCGTCGAGATGCATTCTGACCCGCGATGTCATGTCGTCGGGCAACGCGAAATCGTCGAGTTGCAACTGCTCTGGTCGGCGTGCAACGGCCGGCACGAGCAACAATCGAATCGGTCGGCCAGGCTCCAGCGGAGGCAGACAGCGGACCCGGGCGATCGATGGATCCGACTCTGCCGCCACTCGTTCGAAGTCTTCCGCCGTGACCGCCCGGCCGCCGGTGCGCAGCGACTGCGGTCCGCGGACCTTGGCATTAGCGACGGTTTCGGCATCCACACCACCGATTGCTGGAGTCAGGTTCTCGACGTCAGCGACGTACGGAACGGTGGTTCGCAGGCTTCGCAGCGTTCCGGCACCGACGTTGCCGATCGCCCCGCCTCCGTTTCGGTAGGCCGTCACGGCGATCATTGCACCCTCTGGCGGGACCGCGCCGTGCTGGCGAGTCATGCCGTCGGGATAGCGGATCGCGGGACCGAAGTGGACCTCGCCGGTCGTGGAGTTCCAGACGAAATGTCGATCATCGGCGTTCGACCGGCCGAAGTCGGGCACCTCGGTCCATTCACTGGTGATGTTGTCACGGGTGACGCTGATGGTCTCACCTTCGCGTCGCGGTAGCACCGGCGTCTCGCGAACCTTGAAGACTTGATCCGGCTTGCCGGTGCTTTGCCCGAGCACTTCTCGTCCGAGCAGTTGGCTGTGTTCGGCCCGAGCCGTGCCCCCGACCACCGAGGCGATGATCTTGCGAATTTGTGGCGACGAGCGATACGTCGGCTGGCCGGGCTCGGGCACCAATAGCCGGGCCCGCAGCCAGAAGGCCCGATGACCACCGAGCGTCAGCGGCTCGTGCTGATTCGGGACGAGCAGCACGATGCTGCCGTTACGGTTGAGGCCGCCCGTGGTATCGCGATAGGCGCGAACAGGGATCCAACCTTCGCCCTGCCAGATCTCCCAGCGCATCGGCGGACGCTCGGGCAAGACCCCGATGCCCTCGACGTTGGCATCGATGTCCAGTCGCAGTGCATTGCCGGCCAGGGTGCCCTCGAACCCGAGATAGAAGCAATCACCGGGCGTGACTGTGCGGAAACAGGCGACGGCCCCGCGATCGATGCGCAGGTCGTCCCAAACGTCGGCGTAGGTATCGGTACCGATCGACGTCAGTGCCGCAATAGTCGTTGGCGGCGCGATGTGAAGATCTTCGAGCGTGCTGAAAACGCGGGTCACCCCGACGTCGCCGACAGTCGCGACTTGCGTCGCGCCCGGCACGACCACAGTGGCCTCGACGCCACCGGTCAGCCAGAACGTGAGGTCGACCCGCGAAGCCGTGGCCGGGAAGGGATCAAAGCCGAGCAAGTTGAGCATCCGGGTGTAAAACACGTCCGGCACTTGATTCAGCCGGAACAGAGTCATCTCGGTCATCCACGCGAACAGTTCGATGAGCGCGACGCCGGGATCGGACAAGTTGTGGTTCGTCCATTCCGGGCAATACGTCGGAATCAGCCGCTTGGCTTCGTCGACGATGTCCTGGAATGTGCGATCGTCGAGATTCGTGACTGGCAGCGTCATGACTCACCTTCCTGCGGGATCACGTAGAACGGGTAGACCAGGTTGCGTCGGTCGTTGGTGACCCTCACGCGGTATTTGAGATTGATCAGAACCCGCGAATGATCACGAGGGTCTGGTTCGATCTCGACGTCTTCGAGGGTGATCCGCGGCTCCCACTGCGAGACCGCCTCGCGCACCGCTTCGGCCATCAAGCCAATGGTGTTCGCGTTGACCGGTTCGAAGAGCAGATCCCAGATCTTGCAACCGAATTTCGGCCGCATCAACCGCTCGCCCGGCGCAGTGATCAACACCATCCGCAACGACGCGTCGATGTCGTCGGCACCCGCTGTAAGCGAGAGCGCGCCGGACTGATCGACCCGCATCGGAAACGAGATCCCCCGTCCGATGAAATCTGCTGCTGTGTCGCTCATGTGTCCCTGATTCGTTTCATGTCGTGTTCTAGTTGATCATCGTCATTGCACCCTTGAGGGTGAGATTGCCGGTCGCGTCGACCGTGACGGCGGCTTGGCCCTTGACGTCCACTGTGGTGCCCTCGATCTTCACGCCGACCGAAGCCTTCATCTCGATGTTCACGGCCTCCATCTTGAGGTCCGTCGTGGCCTTGAGCGTGATGGTCTTACCGGTGATCTTGATCTCGTCCTTGTCCAACACGATCGTGGCTTGGCCCGCTTTGATCTCGACCATATTGTTTTGGCCGACCCAGAGTTGCACCTTCTCCTTCTCGAGCACGAGTTTGGTGTCGGGTTGTTTGGCATGAACCAACTTGATGACTTCCTTGCCGCCCTCTTCGCCGAACGACATCACGTGGCCCTGCAGGGTCTTGAGCGCGTATTCGACGATCTTGGAGCCGTCGAGGTTGAACGGTGGTTTGTCCTTGGCGTTCCACAACGCCCCGAGCACATACGGGCGGCGGAAATCGCCCTGTTCGAAGCCGACCAGCACCTCGTCGTCAACCGACGGCATCATCATCAGCCCTCGACCCTTTCCAGCCATCGGCGATGCGATCCGCGCCCACTCGCTGGTGTCGGTCTCGCTGAGCGCAGGGAACTGGACCCGCACCCGACCGAGACCGTCCGGGTCATTGATGTCGGTCACGAGTCCGGCAACGAGACCGTTCGCACCCCAACCACCGACGGCAGGGCTCTGTCCGCCGAGCAAGTCGACGAGCTTTTCCATGCTCTGACCGCCGGCGGTGAACCGAGTGATCAGGTCGCCCTTGCCGAAGATGTGCTCCACGGTGGTGACGTAGTACGAGCCACTCATCTTGGTCCCCATACCGACGACCCTGAGGTGCGTGCCTGCCTTGACATTCGGGTTGCCCAGCAACTCTCCACGCGCCGACAGCTGATTCGTCGCACTTCTCGCTGCCAGCGCGTCGGCAGCAGCGTCGGCCTCCTGCTTGGTCTCGACGTGAAAAGCCGCCGTGATTGCCTTGCTCGCGTTCATGTTCGACGTCTTCGTCCTGAAGGCCGCAGCACCCGCTGGATCGCTGACCCCGTTCATCGCCGCTGTCGACTTCGCTGACGCAACCTTGGACGCGATTACCTTCTTCGTGCGCGGGTCCCATCCGCGCACCTGAACGGTATCGGTCTGGTTGGCGCCGCTGAAACGAGCCCTGAACTTCTTCAGGTCGGTGCCGAGCTCGACTTCGATTCCGGCATCGGTCGGCCGTTTACGGAGGAGCAACGTCTTATCCTCGACGAGCCATTCCATTCCGGTTCGTGCAGCGATCTCGTCCATCATCGCCCAGTCTGTGCCGGCTTGAAGGATGTACTCGTGGGTGACCAACGTGTCGGTGACCGACGCCGACAATCCGTGCTCACCGGCGATCTTCGTGGCGATGTCGGAGTGCTTCTGCTTGGTGAACGTACGGGGGTGGGAGATCTGGCTCAGCCGATGTGACAGGTCGAACGCTTCGACGACGCACTGGTGCAGCGTGGCGCCAGCCTGTTCGATTCCAATCGCCGCGATCTCGCCGTTGAACACCACGCTTTCCTCGCCCTTTTCGTCGCTATGGGTGACGCTGACGTTTCGGCCGATGTCGAACTTTGTGCCGTCGATCAGCTGGAAGTCGTCGTCGTCGAATCGCAGCTCCAGTCGGCTGGCGGCTCCGATCGACTGCGAGACTCGCGATTCCACCAGCCGATTTTTTGTCGCGTCGTCCAGCTTGTGGCCGTCGATTG
This sequence comes from Actinomycetes bacterium, assembly GCA_031422355.1. GTDB lineage: Bacteria > Actinomycetota > Acidimicrobiia > Acidimicrobiales > Ilumatobacteraceae > WLMZ01. The sequence goes on along the minus strand of JANOQU010000625.1, from coordinate 2,070 downwards.
TCACCGTGACCGTACGGACGAGTTGGGCGGTACCGGCGGGATCTGGCATGTCAGTCGGCCCGTTCGGGGATGGCCAGCAACTGGCCTGGGCGGATGGTCAGCGGGTCGGTGATGCCGTTGACGTTGGCGATCGATCGCCACTTGGTCGAGTCACCGTAGTACTTCGCTGCGACGCGATCGAGTGTGTCGCCGACGCGGACCTGATGAGTACGGTTCGGGTTCGGGGTTCCAGACGTCGGATTCTGACGGCCCCAGTTCTCATCCGGCTCGAACTGCTCCAAGCTCATTTCGACATTGGCTCGCAACGGCATTCCGTCGCTGGAGAAGTAGGTGAACGACACCTCCATCGACTTGATGATCGCTCGAAATGTGTGGATCTGCGTTCCCCACATGAATTTCACCCATGGGGGTCGGCCGTTGTTACGAGCCGCGTCGTAACCAGCGAGGGTGGTGTCCACCTTCATCAGACCGAGCAGTTTGTTGGTGTGCGCTGTCACGGTGGTGCCGACCCTGGTGGTGTCGAAGACCAGGCTCAGGCTGAACGAGCCGCCCTCGCCGCCGGCGTAACGCTTCGACGGCGCGGACTTGCCGGGCAGGCTGTCGGAGTCCCACTTGTTGGAGGTACTGAACGAGAACTTGGCAGGGTTGAACATGCACTCGATACGCGTCCCAGACTCCGTCTCGATGAACGCCTTTTGCAATTGTGCTGGAGGTGGTGCCATGTCAGAAGTCTCCTCTGAATCGTCCGCCACGCCGTTCGAGATCGGAGATGATTCGGTCCTCGAGCAGTTCGACGATCAGGTCGAAGTTTTTGCGCAGGTTCACCTCGAAATCGGCTGGGTCGATCCATGCCTGCATCGAGGTTGGTGGCGCAGTCTGTCGCGCATTCGTACTGTCGGACATGCTGCTCCCTCCGGTTCCATTCTGCCCGGTCAAAGCCGACGGCGTCGATGCTGATTGTTGGCCAGAGTTGGGCGAACCGCCCACCTTCTTGCCGAATTTGGCGATCAGTTCGCCGACCGAGCCAGGACTCGACTCATCGACGAGTTCTCGACGCACGGTCGACGATGAATCTCGGCCGACCGGCATCCGGTTGAGGGTGCCTGTGCTTGCGGCCGCGATGTTCGGCAACATCGGTGAGCGGCGCATCAGATCGCCGACCGCAGTTGCCCGGCGCTCTTCGGCGCTGTGGCGATCGTCCTCGAAGAACCGCGGTGCCGGCGACGGTGCTGCGACGTGGGTCAATTCGTGAGCGATAATCGCAGTCAGGTCGGCCGACGCGGTACCAGATGTCGGCACCTCGGCGAGGTGAATGACATCGCCGGTCGTCGCCGCCACCTTGCCGACCGCAGCGAGCGCCTTGCGCGACGCGAGCCCTGTCGAGAGCAGCGGCTTGCGGTCGCCGACGATCACATCGGCGATCGACTTGAACTGGATCGGCAACGGCGCTGCTGCCTCCTGGCGGTGACGGCTGAGTTCGGCGAGGAATCGGCCGGCCAGATCGCCCGGTGCGACGGATTCATGGCGACTCTCGATGGCGTCGACCCGTTGGATCTCTGCCGCGCGCTGGATCGCCGTGTTCGCGGTCTCGTTGGCCAGCGCGTTCGCGAGGGGATGGGCAGATGTGTCGATCGGTGTCGGCAATGAAGTTGCCAAGCGTGGTGACCGCAGCGTCGAACCGTCCTGGGGCTGGTGGACCTCGCCAAATCCGGTGTCTGGGTCCGTGTCCGGGTCCGTGTCCGGGTTCGTGGCGCGGGCCGCGGCGAAGACTGCGCGATCTGTGAGCGCACCCGGACCATCGAGCTTCGGGAGTCGCCAGTCCGAACTCCGATATGGTGCGCCGCCCGGCGACCGACGTTGGAGGATGTTGTTGCCGACACGGTCCGAGAACAGAGTACCCGGCATCGCTGGCACCCATTTCGGCTCACGGACGGAGCGTTGAACTGCGCGGGCGTCCGCTGAGGGCTGGGTCCGGGCGGACGACGTGTCGAACGACTCTGGTGCGGTCGTCGCAGGGCGGATCGGCGCCGGATCGATCGTCGCAGGACGGACCGGCGGGGTGTCGATCGA
>JANOQU010000624.1:0-8270 GCA_031422355.1 Actinomycetes bacterium | reverse complement strand
CTGTTCATCGTGACTCGCTACCGAGAGGGTCTCCATGACGGACTGGACGTCGAAGAGGCAGTCGTCGAAGCAGTCGACACGAGCGGCCGCGCAGTGCTGTTCGCCGGCGTCACGGTGATCATCTCGCTGCTCGGCCTCTACATCATGGGCCTGACCTTCGTTCGCGGCCTGGCTACCGGTGCAGCTATCGGGGTGTTGATGATGATGATCGCGTCCGTCACCCTGCTGCCGGCACTCCTTGCGTTCACAGGCAAACGGATCGACTTCACCTCCCGTGCCGCGTTGGCTGCATTGTTGTTTGCAGTGGTCGGCGGACTCGGCGCGATCATCACGACGAACATCGCAATCTTCGGCATCGCGATTCTGTGGTCCATCGGCGTCGTGGTCGCCAGTTTCTTCGTCAAGTCCTTGCGTATACCTCTGCCGCATCGCCAGCCCAAGCCCACCGAGCAACGGTTCTGGTACCGCTGGAGCCGGCTGATCCAGCGCCATCCGTGGCCACCGCTGGTGATCGGTGCAGGTCTACTGATCCTGCTGACCGTCCCGCTGTTCTCGATCCGGCTGGGCTTCGCCGACTTCGGCAACGCATCGGAGGAACAGACTGTCCGCAGGGCGTACGACCTTCTCGCCGAGGGTTTCGGCCCCGGCAGCAACGGCCCCCTGATCATCACGGTCCAGGGTGACACCGCTGCCGACCCGGCGAAGCTGACCTCGTTCGTCGAGACCCTCGGCTCCACCGACGGGGTCGCAGCGGCCTTCACGAACCCGCAGGGGAACACGCCGGAACTCGCGCTCGTCACCGTCATCCCGACCAGCGCGCCGCAGGACGAAGCGACCAGCGACCTCGTCACCCGACTGCGCGACCAGGTCGTTCCAGACAGCGGCGCGCAAGCGCTCGTCGGCGGATTCACCGCAGCGGGACAGGACTTCGCGACGTACCTCGGCAGTCGTTTACCGTTGCTCGTTGGGGCCGTGCTCGTGCTCAGCTTTCTGTTGCTGATGGCCGTGTTCCGCAGCTTGCTCGTACCGCTCAAGGCAGTGGTGCTGAACCTGTTGTCGATCGGGGCTGCCTACGGAGTGATCGTTGCGATCTTCCAATGGGGCTGGCTGAAAGACGTCGTTGGCGTGGGCAAGGAAGGTCCGGTCGAGGCATGGGCGCCGATGATGCTGTTCGCGATCGTGTTTGGTCTTTCGATGGACTACGAGGTCTTCCTGCTCTCGAGAATGAAAGAGGAGTACGACCGAACCCGGAACAATGCAGTCGCCGTCGCGGATGGTCTTGCCGTGACCGCGAGAGTAATTACCGCCGCTGCGTTGATCATGGTGTGCGTCTTCAGCGCGTTCGCTCTGGGCGACAACCGGCAGTTGAAACTGTTCGGCCTTGGCATGGCCGTCGCCGTTGCCATTGACGCCACGATCGTGCGGATGGTGCTGGTTCCGGCAACGATGGAGCTACTCGGTGATCGCAACTGGTGGCTCCCGAAATGGCTCGACCGAATCCTTCCGAACATCGATGTCGAAGGCCATCATCACGCACCTGCGATGAACGGGTCGGCCGGCGGATCAGCCGATGTCGTCGACGGCGATAACGCCGCACATGACGACGAGTTCGCACCCGTCTGAGCGAGCGCCTGGTCCTGTTCGGACCGGGTCCAACGATGTTTCCTGTCACGCGGCTTGACAAGGACCCCTCCAATGCTTTAGCGAGTACCCCCAATGGCACGACCCCTCGTCATCGTGGAGTCTCCGGCGAAAGCCAAGACGATCTCCAAGTTCCTCGGCAGCGCGTACGACGTGCGCGCCTCTGTTGGCCATGTCGCCGACCTGCCGAGCAAAGGCTTGGCAGTCGACGTCGACAATGGCTTCAAACCAACGTATGAGCTGACCGAGCGCGGCAAGCAGGTCATCAAGGACCTCAAGGTCTTGATGAAGGACGCCAGCGAGCTCTACCTCGCAACGGACGAGGACCGCGAGGGGGAAGCCATCAGCTGGCACCTGCTCGAGTACTTGAAGCCGAAGGTTCCGGTCAAGCGGATGGTGTTCCACGAGATCACCAAGGCTGCGATCGACAACGCTGTCGACAACCCGCGTGCTCTCGACTACGGCTTGGTGGACGCAGCCGAGACCCGGCGGATTCTCGATCGGTTGTACGGCTACGAGGTCAGCCCCGTTCTGTGGCGGCGGGTGAACCGCGGTCTGTCGGCCGGGCGTGTCCAGAGCCCCACGATTCGCTTGGTGGTCGAGCGCGAACGTGAGCGGATCGCGTTCGTGTCCGCAGGGTATTGGGATCTGGAAATGGTCACCGGCACCCAACCGTCGTTCAATGCAACGCTCGTCGCATTGGATGGAACCAAGGTCGCGACCGGCAAGGATTTCACGAGCAACGGTGTGCCGAAGAAGGGCGTCGTAGTCGTCGACGAAGCCCGCGCCCACGCACTGACCGACGGGCTCGGTTCAGCGACGGTCACCGTTCGCTCGGTCGAGAACAAGCCGTACCGCAGCAGCCCCAAAGCCCCATTCATGACCAGCACACTGCAGCAAGAGGGTGGCCGCAAGCTGCGCCTCGGTGCGGCGCAGGTGATGCGGGTTGCCCAGGGCCTCTACGAGCGTGGGTTCATCACCTACATGCGTACCGACAGCGTCGCCCTCAGCGACGAGGCGATGGGCGCGATCCGCGCCGAGGTTGCCCGGTCCTACGGCCAACAGTTCCTCTCGAACGGACCGCGGCAGTTCACGAGCAAGAGTCGCAATGCCCAAGAGGCTCACGAGGCGATCCGGCCGACCACGCCGTTGCGTGCGCCCGATCAGGTCTCGAACGAGATGAACGGCCAAGAGTTGGCGCTCTACCGGATGATCTGGCAGCGTACGCTTGCCTCTCAAATGGCCGACGCGACCGGCACCACGGTCAGTGTCCGATTGGCCGCGAAGGCAACGACTCCGGCCAATGGCGAGGATTGCGAATTCGCCGCAAGCGGCACAACGATCACGTTCCCCGGCTATCGCCAGGTGTACGTCGAGTCAACCGACGAAGACGCTGCCGCGGACGAGGAGAAAGAGGCATTGCTGCCCCTGCTCATCGTCGACCAGATCGTCGATGTCCGCTCGATCACCCCCAACGGCCACAGCACCTCGCCGCCGGCTCGCTACACCGAGGCCAGCATCGTCAAGCGTTTGGAAGAGTTGGGGATCGGCCGGCCGAGCACGTGGGCCAGCATCATCCAGACCGTTCAAGATCGTGGCTACGTGTGGAAGAAGGGTCAAGCGCTCGTGCCGACCTGGACTGCGTTCGCCGTTGTTGGTTTGCTCGAGCAGCATTTCGGCGGGTTGGTGGACTATGCGTTCACCGCACGGATCGAGGAAGACCTCGACGCCATCGCCCGAAACGAGCAGGCCAAGGACAAATGGCTACATCGCTTCTATTTCGGCGACGAAAACGACGAGCAGTTGCCCGGCCTCAAGCGACTGGTCACCGAGAACCTCGACGAGATCGACGCGGCGGCGATCAACACGTTCCCGATCGGGCTCGACCCCGATGGTGTGGAGATCGTCGCCAAGCCCGGCAAGTACGGCCCGTACGTCAAGCGTGGCGACGACACCGCCAGCGTGCCCGAGGACATGGCCCCGGACGAACTGACCGTCGCCGAGGCGTTGAGGCTGTTGGCCCAACCCAAGAGCGACACGCCGATTGGTGAGATCGACGGCTTCCCGGTGTTCGCCAAGAACGGTCGCTACGGACCATATGTGCAATGGGGCGCGCCGGACAATCTGCCGCCAGGGCTGGAGAAGCCGAAGATGGCGAGCCTGTTCAAGACGATGACGCTCGAGCGCGTCTCCGTCTCGGATGCCACCGATCTGCTGCGCCTGCCGCGAACGATTGGTGTTGATCCGGCTGATGGCGTCGAAATTCTGGCGAACAACGGCCGCTACGGTCCGTACGTCCAAAAGGGCAAGGACTATCGCAACATCTCCACCGAAGAGCAATTGCTGGAGATCACCCTGCCGCAGGCGTTGGAGATCTTCTCGATGCCGAAGGTCTTCAAGCGTGGCGGCCAATCGATGGCTGCCAAGGGTCCGTTGCGTGAGTTCGGAAACGATCCGGTCAGTGGTCGGCCTGTCGTTGCCAAGGACGGCAAGTTCGGGGTCTACGTCACCGATGGCGAGACGAATGCGTCGCTCAGCAAGGGTGACCGTCTCGATGCGATGCCAAACGAACGGGCCTACGAATTGCTCGTGATCCGCCGCGAGGCGATCATCGAAAAGGGTGGCTTGCCGGCCAAGAAGGCAACGGCCACCAAGCGCGCAGCGGCCAAGAAGGCGGCACCGGCGAAGAAGTCCGCAGCGAAGCGGGCACCTGCAAAGAAGGCCGCTGCGAAGAAGTGATAGCACTCGCTCGGTAGGCGAGCGACGTGCTCGGCTGATCGTGGGTGAACCAGCAGTTTGCTCCGATGCCGGGTCTCGACGGCGGCGGGTTTCGGTGCAACCGGTATGGTGCTCGTCGTGACGAACGGGGCGATGACCAGCGGGCGCGAACGCGGCCACTACATCGCCCTCGAAGGCGCCGAAGCATGCGGGAAGAGCACCCATGCGCTGCGGCTCGCGGCCGATCTCGGTGCCCTCCACACCCGCGAGACCGGCGGGACGAGAATCGGATCCAAGATCCGTGACATCCTCCACGACTCGTCCAACACCGACCTCGTCGACAAGGCCGAGGTGCTGCTGATCGCAGCCGACCGTGCCCAACACGCAAGCGAGATTCTGCGCCCGACGCTGCAGTCCGGCCGGCATGTCGTCAGTGATCGGAGTGCATTCTCCAGCCTTGCGTACCAGGGCTACGGCCGCGGCGTGCCGATCGAGATCGTCCGGAGTACCAACGATTGGGCGCTCGACGGGCTGTGGCCGGAACTCGTGCTACTGATCGACGTACCGCCACACATCCTCGCTGCGCGGATGGCCAATCGCGACCTCGACCGATTCGAGCAGGCCGATGACGAGTTCCACGCGAGGGTTCGGGCCGGGTTCGCAGAGCTGGCCAACGACGATCCCCAGCGTTGGCTCGTGATTGACGGCACAGGCACCAAGGACGAAGTTGCGACCCTGATCCGGACCACTGTTCGCGAGCGGCTGGGCATCTAATGGCCGGCATTTGGGACGCCGTCGTCGGCCAGGCCGGCGCCGTTCGGAGGTTGAAGGCTTCAGTCGCCAACCCGCTGCACGCCTATCTATTCGTCGGGCCGCCTGGCAGCACCAAGAACGAAGCCGCTCGCGCGTTTGCTGCAGCACTGTTGACCGACGTCGGCTCCGGCTCCGACGACGCGGATCAACGCGACGCTCGACTGGCCTTGCACGGCGTTCATCCCGACGTGCGCGAGTTCGCCCGAGTGGGCGCTGCGATCTCCAAGGATCAAGCCGACGAGATCATTCGGCTCGCCGTGCTCGCACCGACGGAGAGCAACCGCAAGGTGCTGATCCTGGATGAGTTCCACCTCCTCAGCCCGGAGGCCGCGGCCAAGTTGTTGAAGACCGTGGAGGAGCCGCCCGACAGCACGGTCTTCGTGATCCTCGCCGACTTCATGCCGCCTGACCTCGTCACGATTGCGTCGCGTTGCATTCGGATCGACTTCGCGCCGATCCCGGATGCGGTGGTCATCGAGACATTGCTCAGCGAAGGGATCAGCAGCGAGCGGGCGAACGAGTCGGCGGCCTCGGCCAATGGAGATCTCACTCGCGCCCGACTGTTGGCCAATGACGCGAACGTTGTGCATCGGCGGGCGCTGTTCGCTGGTACACCGAAGCAACTCGATGGCACCGGACGGGCGGTCGCCGCCGCAGTCGAAGCGCTCCTCGGCCAGATCGATGCAGCCGCCGCGCCACTCACCGAACGTCACGCCAAAGAGGTCACCGCGCTCGAGGAACGGATCAAGGCGATCGGCGAACGTGGCAGCGGCAAGAAGACGTTGGAAGAACGCCACAAGCGCGAGTTACGGCGGCACCGCACCGACGAGATCCGGTTCGGATTGGCGACGATGGCTGGTTCCTACCGTGACGCGTTGGTGAACGGCACGCTGACAAAACCCGACGTGGCCGCTGCCGCCGTCACCCGGATCCATCAATCGCTGGAAGCGTTGGAACGCAACCCGAACGAACCGTTGTTGTTGCATGCTCTCCTCCTCGATCTGCCGTCGATCCATGGTTGAGAAGGGAGCCGACCGATGCCGAAGCTGACGATCGATGAGGTCTACTCGTTCCTGTCCGAAGCAAATCATCTCGCCCGGATCGGCACCGTCGACGCCGACGGAATGCCCCGGGTCCTGCCGCTGTGGTTCATCATGGACGGCGACCGGTTGTGCTTCACGCCACGCGAGCCAGCGATGATCTGGCAGAACATGTTGCGTGATCCGCGAGTCGGCATCTCGGTGGACGAGGACGAGATCCCCTATCGCAAGGTGACGATTCAGGGCCACGTCGAGGTGCTGTATCAACCCGGCAGGGACCGGCTGTGGCAACACCTGTACCGCGCGATTGCGTCGCGGTACATCAGCGTTGACGCCGCCAATTGGTATGTCGACGGAACCGACGACCAACCACGTGCGCTGTGTGCCGTCGATCTAAGTGCCACGACGACCCGAGTCTCCAGTTGGCGGATGCCGCTACCCGACGAGGACCCCCGAGGTATCTGGCACAGCCGCTACTACAGACCGGGCACCAAGATGGCGACGGACTGATCGGGCCTCTGCTGGGTTAGGGCCTGTCGTTCAGACGGGAAGGCGGTCGCTGGCTGTCTGGGTCACGGTGGATGCGATCAGTTCGCGAGGGGCGAGGATCTTGTTCAGCAGATGCTCGCGAATCGTCACCGGTGCGTACTTGGGCTGGGACCCTGGTTCGACGCATGACGGTAAGCACTCGATCACGGCATCGACGTTGCCGTCGTGGAAGAACGCGAACGACCGGCGCAGTGCCGGGTCATCGTTGCCGGACGTGGGCGGCAGAACTCGGTGCAGCGTCGACCGCCAACGGTCGTTGGTCCAGATCGCGAGGGCGTCGCCGATGTTGATGACCACGGCTCCGGTCGCGGGCACGACATCGAGCCAGGCGCCGTCGGGGGCGACGATCTGCAAACCCGGCACCTGGTCGGCGAGCAGGATCGTGAAGATGCCGTAGTCGGTGTGCGCGCCCATCCGCATCTGGTTGTCCAGCGCCGGCGCCTCGCCGGCCTCTCGTTGGTAGCGGATGATCCGGAACACGTCGACCGATCGATCCGTCCGGGTCGTGAAGAAGCCGGCCGGCAGTTGCAGTGCGTTTTCGATGATTCCCTGAATCTGCTGAGTGAGCACGGCCAACTCGCCGAGGTACCGCTCGACGGCTGGACGAAACGTGGCGAGCTCGGCCGGCCAGATGTTGTCCGGGTAGAAGACGTCGTCATCCTCTCCCGGCACGTCGACGCCGACATTGAATGCTTCGAACAGATCCGGAGGGCTGGCTTGGCCGAGGCTGTACGACAGGCTTTCGGAACCCTTGGCCGCATAGCCGCGGTTGACCGCCGGCCGCGGCGGCCCCAACTCCAGCTTGCGATCCAACGGCAACGCGAACAGTTCGTCGGCGGCACCGTACAGCCCCGCGATTGCGGCCTCGCTCAGGCCATGACCGACCAGTTGGAGGAATCCAACGGTCTCGCAGGCATGTCCGAACTCGCTGGCGATTCGATCACGTTCGCTGCCCTCGCCGGAGTTCCAGCCGGAGATGTCGATGACGGGGACGATCGTGTCGGGCATCCGCTGATCGTAAACCTGAGGCTGAGCGGAATGCTCGACGCAACGGTGAACAATGTGTTTCGACGGTGAAAGCGGTGCGTGATCCACGGGAAACGGGCGTGGGTGTCGTTGCCGCTGCCCGCTAACATCGTGCGAGCGCCCAGATAGCTCAGTCGGCAGAGCATTTCACTCGTAATGAAAAGGTCGAGAGTTCGATTCTCTCTCTGGGCTCCACTCTGATTGTCGGTCGCGTGCGAACCGGTCGCCAACTACTTCGCACGCCGTGACAGCCACGAGACGGCCGCGTCATCGCGGGCGTCCTGCATCGCCAGGCGCCCTTCGGATCGTTCGGGGCAGGAATGCGCGCCGAAACTCTCGAACTCATCGCGACCGTTCCGGACGTCGACACCCTCCTGGCCCGAGGTGCTGCCATGAGCCCGACCGAAGCCATCGACTTCGCCATCGAACACGTCGACCAATGCATCGACAACCAGGGTTGACGCCGCTCGCTCACGGCCGCCA
>JANOQU010000623.1:0-4018 GCA_031422355.1 Actinomycetes bacterium | reverse complement strand
GCAAAGCTGTGGCGAAGTGCGTGCGGATGGGTGGGTCGAGCGGACCGGCGGTCGATGATCCTGCGAACGTCGCGAGGCGAGAGGCGGTTGCCGCGCTCGTTGCCGAACATCGCCAAACCTCCCGACGGAGGGAGCACGTCTCGACGGATCTGCAGCCATGCCGCAACCGCATCCGATGCTGGCTTGGACAATGGCACCCGGCGTTCCTTGCTGCCCTTGCCCCACACCGACACCGCACCACCAGCGAGATCGACCGCGCCCACGTCGAGTCCGCACAATTCGCTGACGCGGATGCCGCTGCCGTAGAGCAGTTCGAGAACGGCGTCGTCGCGTCTGCGGCGCCAGACCGGCTCGTCGTCGGGCGTGGCGCCGTCGAGAAGTTGATCGATTTCGTTGTGCGACAGAACCTTCGGCAGCCGACCCTGACCGGCCGAGGCCCGAAGCGACGCTGCGGGATCGGCCACCACGATCTCGTTTCGTCGCAGCCATGCGAAGTAGCGGCGGAGACCAGCGACCTTGCGAGCGATGCTGCGGCGGGCATAGTCACGATTCGACAGGTCGGCCACATAGCGGCGCAGAAGCTGCCGATCCACTGTGGCAGGGTCGTACACGTCGAATTGGCGGGCCCACTCCTCGAACCGTTCGACATCGCTTCGATACGCCGTCGCAGTATTCGTCGACGACGCCGTGAGCGACGCGACGAAGTCGTCGATCCGCCATGTAGAGGCGGTTGCCACCTCTGTCTGCGACGACGCAGGCGCGCAATTGTCAAGGGGTCGTCCAGCCACGAAGGCGACAGTATTCGGTTTTCACACTGATTGTGTGGAACCCGACCGAAAGATCACGCTGCGTCACCAAATCGTCACGCAGGCGGCGCGAGGTAGGCCCGAACACCGCCATCTCGGAGGCGGTCATGCAAGGAAGACCTGCGACGGCGCACGCTCGAACCAGCCGTTGACTTGATGAATCCATCCAGACAGCTCCAGCCGCCCGACCGACATTGCACAATCGACCAGCGATCGTCCGGTCAGCAGGACGAGTTGGTCAAGCGTCCTCGCCTCGCCACATGCGGCGAGGATCTCGGATCCGAGCTCGTCGGGCTTGGGACGCGAGTCGTACGACACGGCACCGGTCCGGCAGGTGTCGAGGCCGAGCGCCATCATCACGTCGCGCACATCGGTGACGACCGGACAACCGTCACGAATCAGATCGTTGGTGCCGTTGGCCGCTGCGTTGCGGACCGAGCCGGGAACCGCCATCACCATGACGGCGCGTTGACGAGCTTCGTCGACGGTGATCAGAGACCCACCTCGCTCGCGAGACTCGACGACCACGAGCACTTCGCTGAGCGCCGCGATGATCCGGTTTCGAAGCGGGAACCGATATGGCTCCGGCACAGTGCCGGGCGGTGCTTCGGAGATGATCACTCCTCGCTCGCCCACTTCATCCCAGAGCCGGGAGTGTTCGGGTGGATACACGACGTCGAGACCGGAGGCGACGACCGCGATCGGTCCGGCGCCATGCGCAACCGACAGCGCGCCGCGGTGAGCAGAACCGTCGATTCCTCTCGCCAACCCGGACACCACGTGCACTGCGTTCGCCGTCAGATCTCTCCCGAGAATTCCCGCAGTTTCGCGACCGGCGGCGGTTGCGTTGCGGGTGCCGACCAGCCCGACGCGTCGGCCGTTCAAATGATCGAAGCTTCCTCGGACGAAAAGCACCGGTGCCGGCGCTGGGTCGTGACGCAGAGCGGCGGGATAGCCAGCGTCACCGCTGACGAGGATCTGGATGTTCAGTTCGACGCATTGTTCCCAGATGCGTTCTGGCGTTTTTCTCGCCGCACAATCGCGCCAAGCGGCCGCCAAACCGGCGACGTCAAAGAGTTGCCGAGCCAGACCGTGAGGTTGCGACTCGCCCGCCACCATCGCAAATGCCTCCTCAGGCGTTGACTCTGTGAGCAGGATGCCGAGGCGCGTTGACGTGATTCGGTCGAGTGCTGCGAGCGCACCCGCATACGCTTGAGGTGGAAGCGAACTCATGCTGCTCGTCCACGCAACAGCGGCGAGAGGGACACGCGGAACTGCAACGCGACTGCGACGTTTTCTTCGCTGACGACCGCTTGGGGTATCGGGTCCAGGTCAGCAATGGTTCGTGCCACACGTCGTATCCGGTGGTAACCCCGACCGGTGAGCCGATCCCGCTCGAGTTCGGTCCTCAACATCGTTCTCGCCTGCGTGTCCATCGGCGCGATCTGGTCCAGCTGAGCCGACGGAATACTGGCGTTGAGAAACCCCTGACGCAGAAATGCGAGGTCGCGAGCAGCCAACACGCGAGCGGCCACGACCGCCGATGATTCACCACCCACGCCGATCATCAACTCGTCGACCTGCGGCCGATCCACCGGGACACGAAGGTCGAATCGATCGAGAAGCGGTCCGGACAAACGGCGGAGGTATCTGGCCTTTGCGCCGTCGTCACAATTGCACGCACCGGGCGCTCCGCCGCCACACGGACATGGGTTGGTGGCGGCCACGAGCAAGAACCGCGCAGGCAGCGTGGCGGTTGCGCGGGCCCTGGCGACACGGACCACGCCCTCTTCGAGTGGCTGGCGCAGACCGTCGAGCACTGACGGGGAGAACTCGCCGAGTTCGTCCATAAACAGAATTCCACCGTGCGCGAGCGAGATTTCACCAGGCCGCAAGGACGCGGTTCCCCCGCCGACCAATGAGACGATCGAACTGGTGTGATGAGGCGCCCGATACGGCGGGCGGGTGATCAGGCCAGCCGCCGGAAGGCGCACGCCCGCAGCAGAGTGGACCATCGTCGCAGTCAACGCGTCGGCCGCACTCAGTGGCGGCATCAGGCCAGCCATTCGTTGGGCGAGCATCGTCTTACCGGAGCCAGGCGGGCCGACGAACAGCAGATGGTGTCCGCCGGCCGCGGCGACCTCCAAAGCCCGTCGGGCAAGGTGTTGGCCCCGAACGTCGGCCAGATCTGGGGACCAGACGAACTCCTCGGGAATCAGTTCGGCCGGCGGCGTTGGCCACTCGGCTTCACCCTTGAGCGCATCGACCACTTCGCGCAAGTTTCTGGCGACGAACACCTTCTTCGTCGACACGACTTCTGCCTCGTGGCGACCGGCCACGGACACGACCGGATGAAGATCGCCCAATGCAGCGACTGAGGGGGCGATGCCCGCGATGTGACGCAGTGAACCGTCGAGGCCCAACTCGCCGACGAAGCCGTATCCCGCCGCCGCGTCGGGTGGCAGATATTCGGACGCAATGAGCACGCCGATCGCGATCGCCAGATCGGTGCCGCTGCCCACCTTGCGTTGGCTGGACGGGGCGAGATTGACCGTGACCCGCAGGTTCGGCCATACCAGCCCGCTGGAGACGATGGCGGCGCGGACGCGATCGCGCGCCTCGCGGCAGACCTCGTCGGGGAGTCCGACCATCGTGAAACCCGGAAGGCCGCCCCCAGCGGCATGGACCTCGACCGAGACCAGATGGCCTTCGACCCCGAGTAGGGACGCAGATGAAACGGCAGCGAACACAGCAACCTCCAAGAGACGCGGCCGAAGCCGCTTCGGATCTCGGAGGGGATGACGTCCCGACAACTGCGAGTCACCATATCCGCGGGGTACGACAACGCAACCCGTTGCGGCGGGTCCGATGACGCTGGCATCACATGTCGGGCAGGAACCGACATGTGGTGACAGCGTCTGAAGTTGGTTGACTAACCCGATGTCGTTTCATCGCCCAGCCATCGCAATCCTCGCTGGTCTGTTGGTGGCCGGATGCGGAAACGCCACTGCCCGAAGTGCAGAGCGGTTCTGCGGCGAGCTCGCCGCGCACACAACAGAGATCCGCACTCCCCCGAGTTCGCCGGATCAGATCCCTGCGTTCATCACTTTGTTCTCGAAGATGGGCGAGGTTGCGCCACTGGACGTACAGAGCGACTGGGAAGCGATCTACGGCAGCCTGAAGACCGCCAATACCGTCAACGTGGCTGACCC
>JANOQU010000622.1:0-6484 GCA_031422355.1 Actinomycetes bacterium | reverse complement strand
GATCGTCTCCGTGGCCTCACTGACCGAGATGGCGACGTTCGATGACGGGTACGGACTCGGGCTCTACGGGATCGCCGATCTCGGGCTCCACGAGATGGCCGATCCGTACGGATCGGGGGTCGGGCACGCCGGCCAGCACATCGGGTTCGTGTCGATGGCCGCATGCCTCCCCGCGGACGGGCTGGTCGTCGTCGTCCTCAGCAATGGTGTCGTCGACATCGGCGCGATCGCAATTGCTCTGGTGGACGCGGCGAGCTCGACGTGACGAAATAGCTGCAAGGGGCGGAGACGCGCCGCATAGCGTGCGACGGTCGTGGTCAGAACACGGGACAGCTCAGCTCGGCGACGACGGTGTCGATTGCTTTTCGATCGCGGTGAGGAAGTGGACCGCGTGTAACCGAGCACGATCGCCGCGACGACAGGGCCGACTCCGTGCAGTTCGGTCAGCGTCGTTCCCGACGCTGCAACCGCGGCATGGCGCGACCTCGCGAGCTGGCAGGATTGAGGGATGACTGATCACCAGGTGAAGTTCGGATGGCTCTCGCCTGTGGCTGGGCATGCGGGCAGCGACTTCCAACCCATCGTGCAGTACCAAGAGACGCACATTCTTCCGCACGCCCTGCCCCATTTCGATTCGGTATGGATCGCAGACCACTTCTACGGCTTCGACGCCGACAAGCGTGAAGGGTTCCTCGAAGGATGGACGACGCTCACCTGGCTGGCGGCGAAGTTCCCCGACGTCATGCTGTGCCACCACGTGCTCGGGCACGGCTATCGCAACCCGGCGCTCACGGCCAAGATGGCCGCGACGCTCCAAGTGCTGTCGGGCGGGCGCTTCATGTTGGGCATCGGCGGCGGCTGGCGCGAAGACGAATACCACTCCTACGGATACGAGTTTCCTTCGGCCGCAACGCGCCTGCGTCAGCTCGAAGAGGTCGTGCAGATCTGTCGCCTGATGTGGACCGAGGAGCATCCGACGTTTGACGGTTCTTACTTCTCGATCGAAGATGCCGCCGCCACGCCCCGACCGGACGTGGTGCCACCGGTGTGCATCGGCAGTTCGGGCGAGCAAATCGGACTCCCCATCGTCGGACGTCAGGCCGACATCTGGAACACGTCATACCGCTCCGACGACGACTGGAACCGCAAGCGCACCATTGTCGATTCGGCCGCGACGGCGGCCGGACGCAAACCGACCGACGTCGAGTCGTGTGTCACCGTCGCCGGCGACCTCCCAACCACCGACGCGGAGTCGAGTGCATGGGTGGAGCGGTTGCTCCACCTCGTCGACCTCGGCGTCACGTATCTCGTCATGGATTTCGGCCATCCGCTCCACCACGAGCCGGCAGTCCGGTTCGCCGAGCAGGTCATCGCGCCCATCCGCTCATCGCGTTAGTGAGCGAGTTCCTCGCGCTGCCAGCCCCGAATCCGTCGGAGAGGTCGAGCCACGGCACGCTGCCGTACGCCCCGGGGTCGGAGAGTTGAGCGCGGCGGTTGACCGAACTGGTGATGGTGCTGCATTGCGCTTCGGCAACGCGGCTGAGGCATCGCGCACTTTTGATCACGTGGAGGTGGGTGATCGTCAGTTTCCCTCGGCTGCGCGCAGGCCAGCCAGTGCCGTTGACCAGGCGACGACCTCGCCGAGCATGGTGTCCAGCGATCGCTGGGCGCGCTCGTTCGGTACGAACGTCCGGTAGCCCTCGAAGTCGCTACCGAGCATCAACGCGACCTGCCCTCGCACGTCGGCAAGCTTGAGTTCAGCGGCGATGAGGCGGAGGTGCTCCACCGCTCGGGTGCCGCCACTGCCGCCGTAGGACACGAATCCGACCGCCTTGTCGTTCCACTCGCGATACAGGTAATCCAGCGCGTTCTTCAGCGCTCCTGACGTCGAGTGGTTGTACTCAGGGGTCACCATCACGAACCCGTCGATAGCAGACACGGCCGCACTCCAACGTTTGGTGTGGTCATGTTGATACTGCCCGCGGACCGGCGGCAGAGGCTCGTCAAGCAGCGGCAAGTCGAATGCTGCGAGATCGAGCAGCGTGATGTCGCAGTCAGAGCGCTCCGATGCGACCTCTACCACCCATCGAGCCACTTGCTCGCCGAGTCGACCGGGACGGGTACTGCCGAGGATGACGCCTATGCTGAGCATCGCGTCTCAAACCACCCGGGAGTGCGTGACATTCCCGCTGTTACACGGGTGATCGACGGGTCCTGGGGTGGTGTCATCGACGCAGGTTCAGTCGGGTTTGTCGAGGTTGTTGAGCAGGTCGGTGAAGAGGGTGGCCCGGTCGCTTTGGTCTCGGTCGTTGGCGAGGTCGCGTTGGCGGGTGAGGATCGTGACGAACTGGGGTCCGGTGTCGAAGAAGCCGCAGCGTTCGCAGCACGACGCGACGGAGCCCTCGACCCACTACTCCGAACGCGCGGCGCAGGGACGTTGTGTCGCCCGCTATCGTCGCGCCAGGGAGGCAGCACGTGAACATTTGCCCGGACTGTGAGGTCGCTCTCGTTGCGTCCGATGTCATCTGTCCCGCCTGTGGCACGGACGTTTCACCGCGCTGCGGGCAATGTGCTGCGGTGCTCTCGCCGATTGCGAAGTTCTGCAGCGAATGCGGCGCTGTCGTGCACAGAGACGGCGATGGTGGCTCTGCCGACATGTCGTCGACTGTGGTCGCCGACGTCGATGCGTTGGGGTTGTGGCCGGAGGGGGAGAAGCGACGGTTGACTCTGTTGTTTTGTGACCTGGTCGGCTCGACATCCATCGGGCAACGCCTCGACGAGGAGGACTATTCGGATCTGATCGAGGCGTACGTGGGCCAAGCGGCCGAGGCGATTGAGCGCCACGGCGGCTACGTCTCCCAGGTGCAGGGTGACGGCATCGTCGCGTACTTCGGCTTTCCTGCGGCTCATGAGAACGATCCGGAGCGAGCCGTCCGCGCCGGACTCGCGATCCACGAGTCGCTGCGACAGTTCAGCGGCGGGTTTGGCCCGACGAGTGTGCGTTTCCAAGCTCGGGTCGGCATCCACACCGGTCCTGTAGTGCTGAACGAGGTCGGACGGGCGCGCCGGGAGCTGCTCGCCCTTGGCGACACGCCGAACACGGCCGCACGGGTGGAGAGTGTCACCCCACCCGGCCGGGTCGGCATTTCGGAGACGACACGCCGTCTGCTCGGCGACAAGTTCGACATTTCCCCTGCGGGGTTGCACGATGTTCGCGGTATCGCCGAGCCGCTCGCTGTGTTCCTCATCGACGGCGTGGTGGGCCGTGTTGGCGTCGGCGCCGCCCTGGAGGACCGCCGGGGGGCATTCGTGGGCCGTCAGGTCGAACTGTGCATGCTCCGCGATGCTCTGACCGAAGCTGAGACGGGCAACGGCCGGACGGTCGTCATCTCCGGGGAAGCAGGCATCGGCAAGTCACGATTGATCGGCTCGGTCGCCGCGGAAGCGTCGGGGAACGGGTTTCACGTCGTCAAGGTCACGTGCTCGACATTCGGCGGTGCCGACGCGTTCGTCCCCATTGTTGGCATGATCCTGGGGGCGATCGATGACGATGCCGACCCGCAGTCTCTTACCGCAGTGCAGCTCGAGAGGCGGCTCGTAGAGCTCGGCGTCCCGGTCGAGTCGACGCTTCCGTATCTACTCGCGCTCGCGGGTCAGCCCGAGTCCCCGGAGCATCCCATGGCTATTCTCGGTCCGGAACTGCGGCGAGAGCGGACCATCGAAGCCGTTGTGTCCACGATGTCGCACATCGCCGTCGCCGCACCGCAGCTCGTCGTGATTGAGGATCTGCACTGGGTCGATCCTTCCTCGCTAGCGGTCCTCACTGAGCTCGCTGAGGCAACCTCGTCCATCCCGATGCTGTTGCTCGTGACGACGCGGCCCACGTTCCGTTGGCCCCGACCGGACACTGTCGTGGGTATGGATCGGCTCGATACCGAAGCGGCGCGGCAGATTGTCGAAGGTGCAGCACGTGGGCTCACTCTTGAGCAGGCAGATGTGGATCAGATCATCGAGCGGGCCGACGGGGTGCCGCTCTTCTTGGAGGAGCTCACCGCGGCGCTCGTCGAAACGGGTGACATGCAGTCGATCCCGACGACGCTGCAAGACTTGTTGACGGCCCGGCTCGATCGGCTCGGATCAGCGCGTGCGCTTGCGCAGATCGGGTCGTTGATCGGTCGCGAGTTCGATCGCGACGTTCTCGTGGCGGTGGCCAAGGTGGCCGAGATCGAGCTCGAAGTCGGGCTCGAGCGTCTGGTCACGGCGGGGATCCTCGACGCTGTCGACTCCTCGCGATACTCGTTTCGGCACGCGTTGATCCAGGATGCGGCGACGGCCTCACTGGTCAGAAAGACTCGGCGACGTCTGCACTCCGACATCGTCGAAGTCTTCGAAGCGTCGTTTCCGGGTGTGGTCGAGAGCGAACCAGCTCGCCTGGCGCGACACTGTGAGGCGGCCGCGCGAAACCTCGAGGCCATTGGCCACTACCAGCGTGCGGCGGCTGTCGCTTCGGCGAGGTTGGCCAACGCGGAAGCAATCGCTCATCTCGTGCGAGCCCTGGCGCTGTTCGAGATGTTGGACGAGACCGAGCGAACCGTGACGCTCGAGATCGCGCTGCGAGCTGCGTACGGTGGCCCGCTTGCCTCGCTGCACGGGTTGTTGGGTGAACCCGTTGTCGACAACTACCGGGCGCTCGAGCGGCTGGAGGCCGAGGCCGAGGATGTGGGCGACAAGATCGCAGGCCTGTTCGCCCTCACGACCCGCTATGTGCAGGTTTCGGAGATGGCGTCGCTCGTCGAAGCCGGCGGCCGCTGGCTCGACATCGCCGCCGAGTCGGGCATGCCCCTCTTCAGTGCGATCGGCCACATCATGTGCGGCGTCGGCGGCTCGACAAAACGCGACCCGCCGGAGACGCTGATGCACATCGAGGCCGTCGAGCAGCTTGCGGCCGAAGGTCACGTTCCGCCCCCGTTGTCGAACTACGAACCTGATCTGCAGGTGCTTGCCGCCTCGACGAAGGCAATAAACCTCGTGTACCTCGGCCGCATCAGCGAGAGCCGTGAGCGAGCTGAGTTCGCTGTTCGCCGCGCCCAAGAGGTGCTGCAACATGCGTCGTCGACCGGGACAGCGCTGACGCTCGCCGCGAGTGTGAGCCACGAGCTGAACGAACCCGAATCGTGCCTGCAGAGCTCGGCACAGGCAATCGAGCTGGCCCGGCGACATGGCTTCATCCACTTCGAGGCGATGAACCTCGTTCAGCACGGCTGGGCCCGATCGGCGATGGGAGGCGACGGATCCGACGACATCCGGCTCGGGCTGAAGCTGCTGGAGACCTCGACGATGTCCTCGTACACGCATCAACTGAGGATCGCGGCACGCGAGGCACTCGCCCGCGGCGATTCGGACGAGGCGCGCCGGTACATCGATCAGGCCACGATGCGTGTCGCCGCCACCGGCGAGCGGCACTTCCGCTCGAACCTCGAATACCTGTCGGGGCTGCTCGAGCTCGGCGAGGATCGGCCCGAACGGGCCGCTGCCCTGTTCGTCCAAGCGTTCGACAGTGCATGCGAGTCACTGCATTGGCTGCCGGCGTTCCAGGCAGCGCTTGGTCTCGTCGAACTCTCCGAACTCTCCGATCACGCCGACCGTGACGAGAGCGTCGTCAAGCTCCGGCTTGCCATCGGCAACCTCGTCGGCGGCGACGATCTCCCCGAGGTCCTGCGCGCCCGGTCATTCGTCGGGCAGGTGTGACAGTTTCTCGAGCATCGCGGTGAGATGTTCGGCCTTGCTGCCGGAGCTGGCCGGGAACATGAACTCGTTCATCATCAGCTCGTACCAGAACGTGGCCCAAGCGTCTTGCTTCGTGACGCCGACGAACGGGTAGTTCCACTGCGGGCAAACCTTGCCAGCGATCACCATCGCTGAGATGAGAGCACCCTCTTCGCTGTCCTGTGTGGTGTTGTTGCCCGCGAACCAGATGTTGCCGAGGCCCTGGATGTTGCGGAGGTTGCGCTTGACGTCGACGAGCATCGATCCGAGGAACCGACCGTGCAGCCACTGGATCGGTGGCATCAGCCACGTGTCCTTGGCCGGCGGATTCGGCGGGTCCGATTGGCCGTACATCGTGACGTATACAGCTTCAGGCAGGCCGGGCACCATGTTCTTCACGATGTAGGTCGAGTACGCATTGCTCATGTCGTAGGGCAGCGGCCCCGTCGGCACCGATGGATACGGCGCGGTGAACTGCACCACTTCTTGTTGGTCGCGCAGCCACGGGGCCAGCACGCTCTCGTCCTGGTGGATGTAGCACGAACCCGGATTCAGTTGGAACACGTCCTTGCCGATGTACTTCTCCTGCGTGACCGGCTGGCTCGGTGAGTTGAAGTACGGGTTCTTGGGGTTGTCCAGCAGCGTGCAGTTCGTGTTCATGTCGGTTGTGAGAACGACGGCATCGAACTTCTGCACGGTCGCTGCCGGTGCCTCGATC
>JANOQU010000621.1:0-1664 GCA_031422355.1 Actinomycetes bacterium | reverse complement strand
ACGAGACGTTGATCGACCCATCGGTGGCAGAGACGATCGCCAGTGAAACCGGGGCGACCACGGCCGTGCTCGATCCACTCGAGGGCCTGAGCGTGGATTCTCAGGGCGGGGACTACTTTGAGGTCATGCGCGTCAACCTGTCGAACCTTCGTTCTGGCCAGGGCTGTACGTGACTGACGAGGTCATCCAGATCCGCGACGGCCAATTCGGCTACCGAGGCGAGGTCGCGGCGAGAGCCGATCTGGTCATCGTGACCGGTGAGATCGTTGCTCTTCTCGGCCCAAACGGCTCGGGCAAGACGACCTTGATGAAGGGCATGCTCGGTCTGGTCGAATGCATCGGCGGCAGGGTCGAATTGTTCGGGCGACCCCTCCACGAAAACGTGGACCGATCCCTGATTGGCTACGTACCTCAACGGCAGACGGCCGCCGGGCCGATTCCCGTCACAGTTCGCGAACTCGTTCGCTCGGGTCGCTTGGCAAAGAAGGGTTTGGCCCGACCAGGCAAGCGTGATGATCGAGCGGCGGTCGCGGCCGCGATCGAAGCGGTTGGCCTCGCCGATCGCGCCGTCGCGGCCGTCTCGACACTGTCGGGAGGTCAACAGCGGCGCGCCCTGTTCGCGCGAGCGCTCGCCGGCGGCGCCGAGGTGCTGCTGCTCGACGAGCCATTCGCCGGCGTCGATCAGGCGAATCAATCGGCGATCGCCTCTGCGATCAAGAACCTGGTGCCGAGTGGCGTCACCATCGTGGTCGTGTTGCACGAGTTGGGACCACTCGAGCCGCTCGTGACTCGCACGATCTGCATGGATGCCGGTCGAGTGCTCTTCGATGGCCCGTTGGCGGAGGCGCCACCGCACCTTCTCCATCTCGGCCACGATCATGATCCCCACGGTGGCGCCGACGAAATACCCGGAATGGGACTGTTCCGGCGATGACGGCGGCATTGCGAATTCTCGAGTACGGCTTTATGCGCAGGGCTTTGCTCGCGGCACTTCTGGTGGGCCTAGCGGCTCCCGCCGTTGGGATCTTTCTCGTCCAACGCAGACTCGCGCTCATCGGCGACGGAATCGGCCATGTCGCAGTCACCGGGGTTGCGCTTGGCCTCGTGCTCAATCGGGCACCCGTGCCGGTCGCGCTCGCCACTGCGATTGCGGGAGCTGTGGCGATCGAACTGATCCGGGCGCGGGGCGAAGCATCCGCCGAGATTGCGTTGGCGATGCTGTTCTACGGTGGCATCGGGGGAGGAGTCGTGCTGGTTAGTCAGGCACCTTCCGGTGACCGAAACCTCAACCAGTATCTCTTCGGCAGCATTACGAGTACCTCGGCAAGCGATCTCACGACGTTCGCAATCCTTGCTGCCGTCGTGTTGTGTGTCACGGTCGGCCTCTCTGGCGCCCTGTTCAGCGTGAGCAATGACGACGAGTTCGCCCGCGCCAGCGGTTTGCCGGTGATGCGGATCAACCTGGTTTTGGCGGTACTCAGCGCCCTGACGGTTGTTGTGTCGATGCGAGTCGTTGGCGTCCTTCTTGTCAGCGCCCTGATGGTCGTTCCGGTCGCGACAGCTCAACTCGTTGCCACCAGCTTCCGCCAGACGTTTCTGATCGGAATCGGAATCGGTGTCCTTGTCTCGATCACCGGTGTGATCGTGTCCTTCTACGCCGACAC
>JANOQU010000620.1:0-3241 GCA_031422355.1 Actinomycetes bacterium | reverse complement strand
TGACATCGACGAAACCCTGGGAGTCGTTCCCGAGCGGGTGTTGCAGCCCGTGCTTCTCCCAGAGGTGACCCATCGCGAACAGTCCGAACAATTTGCCGAGTGGCTCGCGTTCGAACATCTCGGCCGCAGCATCTTGGCTCTCGGCGAACAACACGAACGGAAGCAGCGAGCTCTCCGGTGCCGGCCGCCCGGCAGCCGCCGCGTGCTCGGCGACGATCGCCCGCTTGGCGCCATATTCGTCAGGCTTCATCCACCAGGCAGGAATCCAACCATCGCCGTATTGGCCGGTGAGGCGCAGCATCCGTGGGCCGTGGCCGGCAACCCATACCGGCGGGCTACCGCGGCCTTCGGCCTTGAGTGGCAGGCCCATTCGCCCGACTCCGCCGTCTGCCATCACCCCGTGATCGAGCAACGAGCGAAGATCGCGCAGCACGTTTTCGAGCACCGCGACCGGTTTGTCGAACGGATACCCGAACGGCACCAGGCTTTCGGCTTCACCGGATCCGATCCCGAGGATGAACCCACCGGGAATGAGGTCGTTCAGAGTGAGTGCGGTGCGGGCCAGGTCGGCTGCGCCGCGGCGTGTTGCGTCGGTGACGGAAATGCCGAACGGCCGGTCGGTCATCGTGCCGACGACTGCCCCGTAGCAGAACGGGTCGTAGTACGCGTCTGGATCCGCTGCCAGATCCGACAGAGGCGTTTCGCTCCACAGCGCCGGATGGAACACACCGAGGATGTGGTCGGGTGACCAGTACGAGTCGAACCCAACCTGCTCGTACACCTGCAGCATCTGGGTGGTGCTCGCGAACGGAAACTGGGAGGGGAGTGCGATTCCAACTTTCATGGTGTTGTCCTGTTTGAGTCCTTTTGGTGTGTGTTCGCTGGTGTGTGTTCGCTGGTGTGTGTTCGCTGGTGGGTTGAGCGGAGGGTTTCAGGTGCCGGCGAGTCGCTCGACGATTGGGACGACCGCATCGAATGCCGACGCGCCGAAGGTGACGTATGAGATCCCGTAGGTTTCGCGACGTTCGACGAGTTGCTCGCAGATCGATTCAACAGAGCCGATCAATGCATGCGGGTGTTGCGCCAACTGGTCGGGCTCCAGCGCGAACATCGGAGCCATCGCAGCCAACGTTGACGTGCGCTGATCGGTGACGACAGTGAAGTACGCGCCGATCTCCAGTTCGAGTTGGTCGAACCGGTCACCCGCACCGGCGCGAATCCAGTCGATCTTGTTGGCGGTCAGTTCCGCCGTGCTGCTGCCGACGCCGGCTGGGCCGAGCTTGCCGGATCTGTTGTCGAAGTTGAGGCTGACGATGTCGGCTTCACGCCCGGCGATACCGAGGATCCGCTTGGACCCCCCGCCGATCATGATCGGCGGCATGCCCTTCGGTGGCTTCGGAACCCCCTGGAAGCCGCTGGCGTTGATGTGTTCACCGTGTACGTCGACCTCGCCGTCACCAAAGTGGGCCCGAATCAGGGTCAGGGTCTCTTCCAGCCGATCAAGCCGGATGCCGGCCCGATCCCACTGCACTCCCATCGCCTCGTACTCGCCCTGCAACCATCCTGCGCCAAGCCCGAGCTCCAGCCTGCCCTCGGAGAAGAAGTCGAGCGTGGCCAATTCCTTGGCGAAGACCACGGGCTGGCGGTAGTCAATGCAGAACACTCGGGCACCGATGTTGATCGTGGTGGTCGCCTCGATCGCGACGGCCATCGCCGGAATCGCGGCCAGGTTCTGGACCCGATGATGCGTGGCCCCGAGCGCCGGGCCGGGTCCGATGACGTGGTCTGCGATGCTGAACGTGCTGAATCCGGCGACCTCAGCGCGGCGGGCCTGGTCGCGCCATTGCTGCGGCGTCTCGGCAAAATAGCTCTGCAGACCGAAGCGGAATGGACGAGCCATCAGCGCACCGACCCGAGGGGACTGTTGGATGCGCAGATGATCCAATGTCGCTGCATGTTCGACCCCCAACTCGATCAGATGAACCAACGTCGGCTCACTGCAAAACGAAACTAGCCGACCAGATAGTTTACGAACGTACGGAAACTCCCTGGAGGCCGAAAATGAAGACGACATCGACGTTCTGCCGTGTGTGCCACGCAAGTTGTCCAATGGAAGTCGACGTCGAGAACAACCGTGTCGTCGCGGTTCGCGGCGTGATGGATGACCCCTTGTTCGAGGGCTACACCTGCATCAAGGGCCGCCAACTACCCGACCAGATGTCTGATCCGAATCGGCTCAGAGCCCCGATGCGCCGGCGGCCGGACGGCACCTTCGAAGTGGTCACCAGCACCGATGCTCTCGACGAGATCGCGACTCGACTTCGACGGATCATCGAGACGTACGGCCCGCGCGCAGTCGCGTCCTACACCGGCACAGGCGGCTACCAGAACTCGGTCGCGGTGCCATCGGCTCGGGCGTTTCACGACGGCCTCGGCTCGGTTTCGTTCTACACCTCGGTCACGATCGACCAACCCGCCAAGGGTCTGGCAGGTTTCCGGCTCGGCGGTTGGGAAGCGGGCTACAACAGTTTCACCGACGCCAACGTTCACATGGCGATCGGCTACAACCCAATGGTGTCGTCGTACGGTCCGCTCGGCGGGCTGCAGGGTACGAATCCGTTCGTGGTCATGCGACGGCGCAAGGCCGAGGGCATGAAGCTGATCGTCATCGATCCTCGGCGGACCGAGTTGGCCAGCTTCGCCGACATCCACCTTCAGATTCGGCCCGGTCAGGACTCCGCCCTGCTTGCCGGAATGATTCGCATCGTGCTCGAAGAAGGTCTGCAGGACCACGAGTTCTGCGAGCGTTGGATGAGCCAGATGGGCGAACTGCACGCCGCAGTCGAGGGGTTCACGCTCGACCTCGTGGCCGATCGATGCGAGTTGGCAGCTGACGACATCGTCGCCGCGACTCGAATGTTCGCTGTTGGCCCACGCGGCACCGCCGGTACCGGAACTGGGCCGAACATGGCCGCGCACTCCAGCCTGACCGAGCATCTCACGGTGGTCCTCAACACCATTCTCGGCCGGGTCAATCGCGAAGGCGACCTGATGGAGAACGGAATGCTGCTCTATCCGGAAGCTCCTCACCGGGCGCAGGTGACTGCTCCGCGCGAACCCGCCAAGGGCCCACCGTCGCGAATCCGCAACCTGCGCGGCTACCGCGGCGAAATGCCCACGGCCACGCTCGCCGAGGAGATCCTCACCCCTGGCGAAGGCCGCATTCGGGCACTGATCGTCA
>JANOQU010000619.1:0-21551 GCA_031422355.1 Actinomycetes bacterium | reverse complement strand
TGATGAAAACCCATCGATCACGCGATACACCCAACTCCTGGGCTCGCTCGACGCTGCACATGATGACCGCTGCGGCCATATCGACATCGTTGTTCGAATTCATCGACTTCGTGTACGGGAATCCGACCATCCGGTTCGTCGAGGTCGCCTCGCGAATCTCCTCCGCAGTCCGGGCAACCTGCAGCCAGGCATTCGGATTCGACGCAGCAACCTCGCTGAATCGTGCCCACAGTTCGCTCGCGACGACTCGCTGCTCGTCGACAGTGCGTCCGGCAGCGGCACGAATTGCCGTCTCGAACATCGGGTAGCCCTGCACGGGCATCAGCACACCCTGGCTCTGCTCGGCCGGATGGGTCATCTTCAGATGGTCGCCGAACATCGTTGGGTGTTGGCCGTCGGGAGCCTTGGGCCAATCGAGGGAGATGTCCTGTTTGCGAGCGCGCATCCGCGTCCGCCAGGCCTCACCTCCGGCGAGGAACGCAAGATCGACGTCGCCGGCCTGAATCTGGAGTGCAGTGTTGTTGACGAGGCTTTGTGGGCTGTTTCCGCCGCTCGTGGTGAGCACCGTGGTCTGCGGTGTGAGGCCGAGTTGCTGACCCACGAGCCAGGCAGGGTCACCATGGCGGAAACTCAGGAGCTCGACTACGGCGATCGAATCCGGATTCGGGATGTCAGCGAGGCCCGCGTCGGTGGTCGCCCGGCGAACCGCTTCGCACATCAGCGACACGGGATCCAGACCGTCCTGCACGGTCGCCGGATGATGAGCGAACTGGCCGCCGCCGATCAGAATTGGGGTGCGAGGGTCCAAGGACATAGCGGGCGAGGCTAATCCGCATGTCCATCCGAACGGATACTGGATCGAGGGACCCGAAAGCTAGGCTCCGAGCGTGTCTCGCATCGCCATTGGCTCCGACCATGCTGGGTTCTTGCTGAAGCAACATTTCATCCAGGTCATGAACGGGGCAAGCATCGAGGTCATCGACCTGGGTACCCATAGCACCGAGAGCGTTGATTATCCGCCGATCTGCGCAGCGGTCGGGCGAATGGTCCGCGACGGCACGGCCGACGTCGGCATCGTCATTGGCGGAAGCGGCCAGGGTGAGCAGCTTGCGGCGAACAAGGTGCGCGGCGTGCGCGCAGCACTCTGCAATGACCTGTACACCGCCCGGATGGCCCGTCAACACAACGACGCCAATGTGCTCAGTATCGGTGGCCGAGTGGTGGGCGAGGCCCTGGCCGAAGAGATTCTGATGACATTTCTGTCGACGGAATTCGAAGGCGGCCGCCATCAGAAGCGAGTCGACCAGATCTCTGCGATCGAGGACGACGAACTCGAAGCATTTCAAAATCACACCAACTGAAGAGAGTAGTTCCACATGCCTTGGCCATCCGATCTCGAACCGGACAACGACGTCTTCGACCTCATCGACCGCGAAGTCGAGCGTCAGTCGAGGGGCCTGCAACTCATCGCCAGTGAGAATTTCACCTCGCCGGCGGTCATGCGCGCGACCGGCTCCGTTCTGACGAACAAGTACTCCGAGGGCTATCCGGGCAAGCGTTACTACGGCGGCAACGCGATCGTCGACGACATCGAGTCACTTGCGATCTCGCGCGTCAAGGAACTCTTCGGAGCCGAGCATGCAAACGTTCAGCCCCACAGCGGTGCGAGCGCGAACATGGCCGTGTATCTCGGCTTACTGGACAAGGGCGACACGATCATGGGGCTCAGCCTGGACCATGGCGGCCACCTCACCCACGGATCGCCCGTCAACGCCAGTGGAATCTTCTACAACTTCGTGTCCTACAAAGTGGACCCGAGCGACGAGCGGATCGACTACGACGCAATGCGCGATCTGGCCCTCGAACACAAGCCGAAGATGATCGTCGCCGGCACGACCAGTTACCCGCGTCGCCTGGATACAGAGGTCTTCAAGAGTGTTGCCGACGAAGTCGGTGCGATGCTGATGTTCGACATGGCCCATCTCGCTGGACTGGTCGCGGGTGGGGCTCACCCAAACCCTGTCGCGGCTTGCGATGTCGTCACGTTCACCACCCACAAGACGCTGCGCGGCCCACGTGGCGGGTGCATCCTGAGCAAGGGCGTGCACGCTGCCAAGATCGACAAGGCCGTGTTTCCAGGCAGCCAAGGCGGGCCGCTGGAGCATGCCATCGCCGCCAAGGCAGTTGCGTTCCGTGAGGCGATGCATCCCAGCTTTTCGGTGTACGCCCACCAGATCGTCGCCAATGCCTCAGCGCTCGCCGAAGCGTTGGCGCACCAGGGATTCCGGCTGGTCAGCGGCGGAACGGACATCCACCTGATGGTCGTCGACCTCACACCGTTCGACGCCGAACTCACTGGCAAGGTCGCCCAGAGCGTGCTCGACCAAGCTGGCATCACCCTGAACAAGAACACGATCCCCAACGACCCGCGTAGCCCGTTCGTGACGAGCGGCGTTCGCATCGGAACTCCGAGCGTCACGACCCAGGGGATGTGCGAACCGGAGATGGTCGAGATCGCTGAACTGATCGCGACCGCCCTGCGCGGCCGCGACCAGGAGTCGGTGCTCGCAGACGTCCGCCAGCGTGTCGGGAACCTCTGCGCCAAGTTCCCTGTCTACGCCTGACGATCGCCGGATTAGGGTTGGAGCGTGCCTGACACAGCGCAGTACCTGATCATCGGCGGGTGCGCGGCCGTCGTCACGTTCGTCTCGACCCCGGTCGTGATCAAGGTCGCCAACAGGGCGGGATGGGTTGTCGCTCCCGACGAACGGCGTGTCCATACGGTCACGACTCCCGATGTCGGCGGCATCGCGATGTTCGTTGGATTCGTCATCGCGCTGGGCGTCAGCAGACTGATGGACAGCTTCGATTCGCTCTACGCGCGAAACTCCGAGCCGAGGGGGGTTCTGATCGCGGCAGCGATCATCTTCGGCGTCGGCCTTCTCGATGATGTGCGCGAGATCTCAGCGCCAGCCAAGGTTGCCGGAACGGTACTCGCCGGGTTGGTCCTGGTCTCCCAGGGTGTGACGATGTACTTCTTCCGGCTCCCGTTGGTCGACATCTACCAGGTCGCCAGCGATTGGGTGCCGCTGCTCACCATTGTCTGGCTGCTCGGGATGAGTCAGGCAATCAATCTGATCGATGGCCTCGACGGCCTCGCCGCCGGCATCGTCGCAATTGGCGCCGGAGCATTTTTCCTCTACAGCCGTGAACTGGAAGCCAACAACAAGCTGACGACGCCGAACATCGGTCCGCTGATCTGCATCATCACGGTCGGAATCTGCATCGGCTTTCTCCCGCACAATTTCAACCCGGCCAAGATTTTCATGGGCGATAGCGGCGCGCTGCTGTTGGGCTTGCTGATGGCCAGCTCCACCAGTGTCGTCGGCGGCCGATCGGACCCCGACCAGGAATTCTTCGGTCAGTCCTACTTCTTCTTCGCTCCGCTCTTGATTCCGCTGATCATTCTCGGCGTGCCGATCATCGACACGTTGTTCGCAATCGTTCGCCGTGCGAGCAGGCGCCAAGGCCTGGCCACAGCTGACAAGGGCCACCTCCACCATCGATTGATGAATCTCGGCCATGGGCAGCGCCGAAGTGTCTTGATCCTGTGGCTGTGGACCGCGCTCTTGTCGGGCTTCGTGCTCTATCCGGTTTATACGACCAGCGGTTTCTCGCTCGCGGTGGTCGGTGTGCTCGCGCTCGGCTTGGGACTGTTCACCGTGCTTCATCCCGAAGTTCGGCGCAACCGTGTGCTTCGGTCGACGCCTGAGCCAGATCCTGACCCTGGCCCAGATCGGGACCCGGATCGGGACGAGCAACGAATTTGAGATGGAACGACCCACCCGCTAGATTGTTCTCGCGTTCACAAGCTCCGCGACATCGGCGTCGGCGGACCGAGTGCCGCAATTCGCACACATGAAACTTCGAACCACCTCGCGCAGCACATCCCGAGCCAAGCCAGACGACGGGCTCGGCCGTGGCATGGAGTTCGCGATCGTCGTACTGGCGTTCCTGGGCTTGGGATATGTGCTCGACCGGCTGTTTGACACCAAGCCGTTGTTCATGATCGTTCTTGTCGTGCTGTCGCTGATCGGCCAGTTCGCAAGCATGTGGTATGGCTACGATGCGCGGATGACCCAGCTCGAAGCGGAGCGCCGGGCCAAGACCACGGCGGCCTCCCGGTCAGCTCAGTCGGCCACTCCGTCGGCATCACCGTCGTCCGCTCGTCGCTTGTATGCGCCAGCGATGGCCAAGCCCGAGGAATCGGACGCATCGTGATGACCGACACCCCGTCACCGATCACGACCCGACTCGACGGTGCAGCACCCGAGGTCGAAATTTCTCGTGACATGATTCGCAGAGGCCTGATCGTGGCCCCGATTCTGATTGCGATCTGCGGCGTGATCTGGGGAATGGACGGTGTTTGGTCGTCCGCCTATGGCGTCGCAATCGTCCTCGTCAACTTTGCGATTGCCGCTGGCCTGATCGCCTTCACAGCCCGAATTTCGCTTGGACTGATGATGGGTGCCATTCTCTTCGGGTACCTCGTCCGCCTCGGACTCGTGCTCCTCGCGTTTGTGTTGGTCAAAGACGCTGGTTGGATATCTCGTCCTGCTCTCGGCCTGACCGTGATCGTTACCCATCTCGGCTTGCTGATTTGGGAACTGAAATACGTTGCGGCTTCGCTGGCCTTCCCCGGCCTCAAGCCAACCCGCCCCAATCTGCCCCGCTCGAACTAGAACAGAACGGAAAACCTGTGCTCGGTCTCGAATTTCCAAAGATCAACGAAATCCTCCGTTGGCAGGACTTCTTCCCGTCCTTCAACAAGATTGCGCTGATCGCGGTACTCGCCACGATCATCGGATCTGCCATCTTCCTGCTCGCCGGCAGCAAGGACGGGTCCGTGGCGCCAAAGGGCATTCGCAACTTGGCCGAGATCATGGTCGAGTTCATCGAAGAGAGCGTCGTCATGCAGACGATGGGGACGAAGGGGCTGAAATGGACGCCGTTCCTGCTCAGCCTGTTCGTGTTCATCTATCTCTGCAACGTGCCTGGCATCATCCCGATATTCCAGATGCCCGCAACGGCCCGTATCGCCATCCCGTTGTTCTTGTCGCTGTTGGTCTGGATCGTCTTCATCGGTACCGGCTTGAAGCACCAAAAAGGCGCCTACTTCGGCCATTTGCTGTGGCCCCCCGGCGTACCGATCGCGCTCAAGCCACTCGTCGGCGTCATCGAGTTCTTCTCCACGATCATCGTCCGCCCACTGTCGTTGACGGTGCGACTCTTCGCCAACATGCTGGCCGGTCACATCCTGCTTGTGACGTTCGCCCTCCTTAGCGAGGCAATGTTCCAGGCGGAGACGAACCAGCCGTTTCTCAACATTGGCGGCATCTTGCCGTTCTTCATGCTGGTCTTCTTGACCGGCTTCGAAGTCTTGGTCGGCTTCTTGCAGGCCTACATCTTCGCAATCCTGACAGCGGTGTACATCGGTACGTCGCTCGAGGGTCACGGCGAAGAAGCCCACGAAGCCCACTGACCCGGCCCACTCGCCGCATTCTTATCAACTCAACAGATCTCCCAACAGAGAGCACACACAGGAGAAATTCACCACATGGAAGCATTTAGCTACATCGTCGGCGTCACCGATCCCGTCTCGACACCCGACGACGTCAAGGCAGCAGCCGCCGCGTCGAGCGCAGGTTTCGCCTACGGCCTCGCCGCCATCGGGCCTGGCATCGGCATTGGATACCTCGTCGGCAAATCCGTCGAAGCAATGGCTCGTCAGCCTGAGGCAGCCGGCATGGTGCGCACCACCATGTTCCTCGGTATTGCCTTCACCGAAGCCCTCGCCCTCATTGGGTTCGTGGTCTTCATCCTCATCGGTCTCTGAGTCCACCGTCCCGTCCATCCACTCCGGAAGGAGATGACGTGCTGACAGCAGTCGTCACCCAGGTCGGCGAAGCGTTCACGGTTCAGCTTGTTCGAACCGTGCCGCCAACCACGCCTGTAGAAGAGACAGTCACAACCGAAGGCGAAGAAACCGAAGAGCATCACGAGGGCGTCGTCGAGACCGACGAAGGTCTTGTCGCGGAAGATGGCACGGCGCATGCCAGTGTCGAAGAGGCAGCGCCAGGACCGAACCCGATCGTGCCCGAGTTGAAAGAACTCGTCTGGGGCGCCGGAGCGTTCATCGTGTTCGCGATCATCATGCGCTACGTCGCGTTCCCGCGATTGAAGAAGGGCATGGATGCCCGCTACAACGGGATCCGCCACGACCACGAGCAAGCCGATGCCACTCGCCTCGCGGCGCAGGCCGAAGTTGCCGATTACCAAGCGCAACTCGCTTCCGTGAAGGCAGAAGCCGCCGCCCGGATCGATGCCAAGCGCCAGGAATTGGAAGCGCAGCGCACTGCCCGGATCGCGACGGTCAACGCCGAGATCGCCGAGCAGCGTGCGGCGGCAGTTGCCGAGAACGATGCGGCCAGAGCCGCCGTTCAGGACCAGATCCAGGCAGCGGTTGCCGACGTGTCGTCGAGCGCGATTCGCCTCGCAGTCGGCAAGGCGCCGAATCCAGATGTCGTCAACCGGATCGTCAACGACGTGATGAATGCAGGAGCGAACTCATGAGCGTGCTTGCTGCAATCGGGCGCTTTGTCGCCGAAGAAGACGTCACGATCGATAGCGAAGGCATCGTCACCCACAGCCCGCTTCTGCCTGAAACGGCCGAGATCATCTACGGCGGCTTGGCCTCGATCATCATCTTTGGATTGCTGATCAAGTTTGCAGGACCCGCGCTCAAGAAGGGCCTCGCCGCCCGCACCCTCAAGATCCAGAAGGAACTCGACGGGGCCGCAAGCGACAAGGCGTCCGCAACGAGTGAAGCGGCCAGCATCCGCCAGGCCAAGGGCGATATCAACGCTGAGCGCGAGCGTCTGCTCGCCGAAGCGAGCGCCCAGGCAGAGATCATGGTCGGCGACTTCAATCGCCGGATCGACGAAGAGATCGACGACATGCGCACCCGCGCCGCAGCCGACATCGCAACCGGTCGTACTCGTGGCTCCGACGAACTTCGTGCCGAGATCAGCCGGCTCTCCGCGAGCGCGGCCGATCGCGCCGTGGCCGAATCGATCGACAACGCCACCCAGCAGGAACTGATCGAGGCCTTCATTGCAAAGGTAGGTGCTTCAGCATGAGCGATCCACGGATCGAGGGTTACGCCAAGGCGCTGTTCGAAATCGCTCGGGCGGAAGGCTCGCTCGACGAGGTCGAGGACGAACTGTTCCGGTTCGCTCGCAGCTACGAGAGCAGTGACGCACTTCGCAATGCGCTGACTGACGACATGATTCCCGCCGCCAAGCGTCAAGCCATTGTCGAAGACCTGCTTGGCGGAAAGGCCACGTCCACGACGACGCAACTCGTCAGTATGGTCGTCGGCTCAGGTCGCGGTCGTGACCTGCCGGCGATCATCGACATGCTCGTTGCTCGCGCCAGTGCGTCGAAGAATCTCGAAGTCGCCGAGGTTCGCAGCGCCGTTGCGTTGACCGACGATCAACAGGTTCGCCTCAGCGCTGCTCTGGCGAACGCGACCGGCAAGCAAGTCAATCTCAAAGTGGTCGTCGATCCCTCCGTACTCGGAGGAATCATCGCCACGGTGGGCGACACCGTCATCGACGGAACAGTACGTACCCGCCTCGACCAGTTGAAGGCCCGGCTCTAGAGCCGCCGCAGGACATAGGAAACGGAAACGACATGGCAGAGCTCACACTCAGCGCCGGCGATATCGCCGCAGCCCTCAAGAAGAACCTCGAAGGCTTCGAGCCGTCGCTCGAGGCCCGCACCGTTGGCCGGATCACCGAAGTCGGTGACGGTATCGCCCGCGTCTCGGGGCTGCCCGATTGCGGCGTCAACGAACTGCTCGAGTTCGCCGACGGTTCCGTCGGACTGGCGCTCAACCTCGACGAGGATTCCATCGGCGCCGTCGTGCTCGGCGACACCGATGCAATCGAAGAGGGCCAGCCGGTCAAGGCGACCGGTCGAATCTTTTCGATCAACGTCGGCGACGCAATGCTCGGTCGTGTCATCGATGCTCTCGGGCAACCAATCGACGGCAAGGGCGACATCGTCGGTGGCATCCAGCGCCGAGTCGAGATCCAGGCCCCTGGCATCATGGGCCGCAAGCCCGTCCACGAGCCACTCCAGACCGGCATCAAGTCGATCGACGCGATGACCCCGATCGGACGTGGCCAACGCCAATTGATCATTGGTGACCGCAAGACCGGTAAGACCACGGTTGCAATCGACGCGATCATCAACCAGCGCGGCCTCGGCGTGAAGTGCATCTACGTTGCGATCGGTCAAAAGGGCTCCACCGTTGCCCAGACCGTCGAGACGCTGCGCCAGTACGGTGCCCTCGAATACACCGTCGTCGTCGCCGCCCCGGCTTCGTACCCCGCGCCGTTCAAGTACCTCGCCCCGTATGCGGGTTGCGCAATCGGTCAGCACTGGATGGAGAATGGCGAGCATGCCCTGATCGTCTATGACGACCTCTCCAAGCAGGCCGAGGCGTACCGTCAGGTGTCATTGCTGCTGCGCCGTCCTCCGGGCCGCGAGGCCTACCCCGGCGACGTCTTCTACCTCCATAGCCGCCTTCTGGAGCGCGCCGCCAAGCTCAGCGACGAGCTCGGCGCCGGTTCGCTGACTGCGCTTCCGGTCATCGAGACCAAGGCTGGCGACGTGTCGGCGTACATTCCGACGAACGTGATTTCGATCACCGACGGCCAGGTGTACCTGCAGGACAACCTGTTCAAGTCCGGCATTCGGCCCGCAGTCGATGTGGGCATTTCGGTGTCCCGGGTCGGTGGCGCTGCCCAGATCAAGGCAATGAAGAGCGTCAGCGGCACCTTGAAGCTGGACCTCGCCCAGTTCCGTGAGCTGGAGGCGTTCGCAACGTTCGGCTCAGAGCTCGACGCGATCTCCAAGGCTCAGCTGGAGCGTGGCTATCGCCTGGTCGAATTGCTCAAGCAGCCGCTCAACAGCCCGATGCCGGTCGAAGAGCAAGTCGTCGTCGTGTTCGCCGGCACGAAGGGCTACCTCGACGACGTGCCCGTCAATCAGGTTCGGGCCTTCGAAGCAGGCCTGCTCGATTTCATGCGGACCCGCAACGCAGGTGTCCTTGCAGGAATGCGCTCCAACCCGAAGGCCGACGTTCCGGCCGAACTCGGCGACTTGATCACGAGCTACAAAGAGCAGTTCGTCGCCGCCGCAGCCGACGCCGCCGCGATGGCCGTCGATCCGACCAGCGTCGCAGCAGCAGAAGTCGGCGCCGCCCAGAGCAACAAGACCCTGGCAACGGAGTAGTCATGGCTGGTGGTCAGGAGCGCATTCTTCGAGGACGCATTCGCAGCGTCCAGGCAACGAAGAAGATCACGCGCGCCATGGAACTGATTGCAGCGTCGCGCATCGTCAAGGCCCAGCAGAGGGTTCAAGCCGCGGTGCCATACAGCGAGCAGATCACCGAGGTCGTCAAGGACCTCGCCGCTGCAGGTGCTGGCGCAGGATCGCCGTTGCTGGCGGGCCGTGAGCAGGTCAAGAACACGTGTTATGTCGTCATCGCAGCAGACCGCGGTCTCTGTGGCGGCTACAACGCCGGCATTCAGCGCGCGGCTGAAGGCGAAATCAAAGCAGACGTGCTCGCCGGCCGGGGCTACTCGATTGTGGCAGTCGGCCGTAAGCCCGACAACTACTTTCGGTTCCGGGGCTACAACCGGGCAGCGACGTTCACCGGGTTCAGCGATAGCCCAACCTACGAAGACGCGCGCCGGATCGGCCAACTCGTTGTCAAGATGTTCCTCGACGGCGATGTCGACAAGGTGGAGTTGGTGTACACCAGATTCATCTCCACCGGCAGCCAAGAGGTCGTCCTGCGGCCGCTCGTGCCGCTCGATTCCTCCACTGTCCAAGGCGGTGACGGCAAGGCAGGCACCCTCGACGGTGCACCAGCGGGCGACTACGAATTTGAGCCGGATCCGACCACGATCCTGGACACACTGCTTCCGCGCTACGTCGAGGCCCGAATCTACGCTGCGCTGCTCAACGCGGCTGCCAGCGAGTACGCCGCCAAGCAGCGGGCGATGAAGAGCGCGACAGACAACGCAGAAGAGCTGATCAAGAACCTGGCTCGGATCATGAACCGCGCCCGTCAGGACAGCATCACCACCGAGATCATGGAGATCGTGAGTGGTGCCGAAGCACTCGGGAGCGGAAAGGGCAAGAAGGTCCGCTACGCGGACCTCGAGATGCCGCTTCCGCAAAGCGCGACCGACGGCTTTCTCGACATCCGGCCGTCGTCGGCACTCGCGGCAACAGCCGTTGGCGTGATCGAGCCGGACAACCTCGAAGACATCGTCGGCATCGGCCCGGTGTTCGGAGCGGCGCTGCGTGAGATGGGCATCACCACCTTTGCCCAGTTGGCGGCACTCGACGAGACCGAGGCCCAAAGAATCGAGGACGAACTCGACGCAGAAGGTCGCATCGGCCGCGAAGAGTGGATCCAGCAGGCAAGACAGTTACACCACGACAAATACGGCGAAGAGTGAGAGAGAACAGGACCTACAGCCATGACCATGACTGAAACAGATCGCAAGGAAGGGCGCGTCGTCGCCATCGCCGGCCCCGTCATCGACGTCGAGTTCCCGCGCGGATCGTTGCCGGAACTGAACCATGCCGTAGAGTTCACGATCAGCGTCGATGGCGAGGAGATCAGAGTTCTCGCCGAGGTTGCTCAGCAACTCGGTGCTGGACGAGTCCGCGCCGTTTGCTTGAAGCCAACCGACGGTCTGACACGGGGTACACCGGTGCGCAACACCGGTCGCGGCATCAACGTGCCCGTTGGCGACCGTACGCTCGGACATGTATGGAACGCGTGGGGCGAAGTGCTCGATGCCGACAACAACGACTTCAAGGACGTCGAACGGTGGGACATCCATCGTCCAGCCCCTGCCTTCGATGCGCTCGAGCCGTCCAAGCGACTGTTCGAAACCGGCATCAAGGTCATCGACTTGCTCACCCCCTATGTAGCCGGTGGCAAGATCGGACTGTTCGGCGGCGCCGGTGTTGGCAAGACGGTCCTCATCACCGAGATGATTCGTCGAGTCGCTCAGAACCACGGTGGCGTGTCCGTGTTCGCCGGAGTCGGCGAGCGCACCCGTGAAGGCACCGACCTCAAGCTGGAAATGGAAGAGTCGGGCGTGTTCGAAAAGGCTGCCCTCGTGTTCGGCCAGATGGATGAGCCGCCGGGCGTACGCCTGCGGGTCGCCCTGTCGGCGCTCACCATGGCCGAGTACTTCCGCGACGTGCAGAACCAGGACGTGTTGTTGTTCGTCGACAACATCTTCCGGTTCGTGCAGGCGGGTTCGGAAGTTTCGACCCTGCTCGGCCGGATGCCATCGGCCGTGGGCTACCAGCCCACCCTGGCCGACGAGATGGGTCAGTTGCAGGAGCGGATCACCTCGACTCGGGGCCGTTCGATCACGTCGTTGCAGGCCGTTTACGTGCCAGCCGACGACTACACCGACCCGGCACCGTTCACGACGTTCACCTTCCTCGACGCGACCACTGAACTCAGCCGCCAGATTGCATCACTTGGCATCTATCCAGCCGTGGACCCGCTGGCCTCCACGTCCACCATTCTGCAGCCCGAAGTCGTGGGCGATCGTCACTACAACGTTGCTCGTAGCGTGCAGGAGATCCTCCAGCGCTACAAGGAACTGCAAGACATCATCGCGATCCTCGGCCTCGACGAACTGTCAGAGGAAGACCGACTCACGGTGTCTCGGGCACGCAAGGTCCAGCGCTTCCTCAGCCAGCCCTTCTATGTCGCCGAGGTCTTCACCGGTGTCAGCGGCGAGACCGTCCCGGTGCTCGAGACCGTCGAGAGCTTCGAGGCAATCGTCAAGGGCGAACTCGACGAGGTTCCCGAGCAGGCGTTCCTGAACGTCGGTGGTGTCGAGCAGGTGCTGGCCAAGGCCAAGGCGCTGCAGGAAGGCGCAGCCTGATCATGGCTGGCGCCACGATGACCGTCAGTGTCGTCTCGCCGGAGAAGGTTCTCTTCACCGGCGAGGCCACCCAGGTCATCACCCGCATCCTCGACAGTGGCGAGATCGCGTTTCTTCCCGGCCATGCACCGTTCCTCGGGGCGTTGACCGAAAATCACACCAGGATCTATCTGGCTGACGGCACGATCACCGATGTAGCAGTCCACGGCGGATTCGTCGAGGTCAGCAACAACAAGGTCAACGTGTTGTCCGATGTCGCCGAACTCGCCGAGCAGATCGATCGCAAGCGCGCCGTGATGGCCAAGGAACGTGCCGAAGAAGCCCTTCGTCACGAGCAGGACGCCGACAATATCGCGGCGCTGGCTCGGGCTCACGCTCGCCTCAACGCAACCGGTGGCCTCACCGGAACCTCAGCCTCCAATCACTGATACGGCACGACTCGGTAGGGTCTCGGGGATGACGACGTATCCCTTCACTTCTGCCCTCATCACCGGCGCGTCAAGTGGCATCGGAGAGTCGATGGCCAACCTGCTCGGCCAGGCGGGCGTCCCAACTGTGCTGGTGGCTCGTCGCGTGGATCGTTTGCAGGCACTGGCCGATCGGTATGAGGGCTTCGAAGTGTTGGCCGCGGATCTCAATGATCCCGCCGGGCTGGCGTTGGTCGCAGAACGAATTCGCAGTACCGAGGAGCCCGTTGATCTGGTCGTCAACAACGCGGGCTTTGGAACATCTGGCATGTTTCACGAACTCGATCCAGATCGGCTGCACGACGAGATCGGCCTGAACATCCAGGCCTTGACCCGCCTGGCCCATGCCGCACTGCATGTGATGCGCCAACGTGGCCGGGGCTATCTGCTCAACGTCAGCAGTATGGCCAGCTTTCAGCCGGCACCCAAGCTCGCCGTCTATGCAGCAACCAAGGCCTATGTCACCAACCTCAGCGAGAGCCTTCACGAGGAAGCCCGCGGGTCAGGCGTGCATGTGACGGCGCTGTGCCCAGGCCTGACCAGGACAGAGTTTCAGAGCGTCAGCAACAGCGAGGCATACGCGTCGAGCTACCCGTCGTTCGCCTGGCTAAACGTCGATGACGTTGCCGCAGCGGGCTTGGCCGACGTCGCCAAGGGCCGTGCACTGTCGATTCCCGGTGCGCTCTACAAGGGCTTGTCGATCGCGACCGGTGTCACCCCGCGCGGCTTGACCCGCCAACTCAGTCGACTCGTCCAGCGCGGCAACTGATCAGGCGTAATCGACTGACGCAAAGGTCTTGAGCTTGTCGATCTTGTGATGGGCTTCGACGAGGCGAACGGTGCCAGACCGGCTGCGGGTGACGAGGGATTGGGTATGTGCGCCCAGGTGGTCGTAGCGAACGCCGCGCAACAAAGCCCCATTGGTGATGCCGGTCGCGGCGAAGAAGCAGTTGTCGCCCTCGACCAGATCTGACGTCGTCAACACACGGTCGAGGTCGTATCCGGCGTCGATCGCAGCGGCTCGTTCGTCGTCGCTGCGCGGGTACAGCCGGCCCTGGATCTCGCCCCCCATGCACTTCAACGCTGCTGCAGCAACGACTCCCTCCGGGGTTCCCCCGATGCCGAACAGGACATCGATGCCGGCATCTGGCCAGCAGGTTGCGATCGCGCCGAAAATGTCGCCGTCTCCGATCAGGCGGATTCGGGCGCCGGTTGCCCGAACCTCTTCGATCAAGGCTTGGTGGCGGGGACGGTCCAGGATCATCACCGTCAGATCTCGGACTGTCGTGCGCTTGGCTTTTGCGATCCAACGCAGGTTCTGAGTAGCGGTGGCGGTGATGTCGATTGCTCCTGCGGCCTCTGGACCAACGGCGATCTTTTCCATGTAGACGCACGGCCCAGGATTGAACATGGTGCCCCGCTCGCTGACGGCGATGACCGCGAGTGCGTTGTCCTTGCCGAGCGCAGTGAGCGTGGTTCCGTCAATCGGATCGACAGCGATATCGGTCTTGGGTGGTGTGCCGTCACCGATTCGTTCGCCGTTGAACAGCATCGGGGCTTCGTCCTTTTCGCCCTCGCCGATCACGACCACGCCGTCCATCTGGACCGACGAAAGTACGGTACGCATTGCTTCGACGGCAGCACCGTCGGCTCCGTTTTTGTCGCCTCGGCCGACCCAGCGCGAGGCTGCGAGAGCAGCGGACTCGGTAACGCGGACGAGTTCGAGAGCCAGGTTGCGATCCGGCTGTTGCACGATGGACATAGCTGCCACCCTAGCGCTCGGCCCCCTGACGGAAACCGCCCGCCGACTCGTCGAATGACGTGGCGGCGGGCGGGACCAACTACGACCGGCGTTGTCGGCGCAATCGTTTGCTCTCGCGATACAACCGTGATCGTCCAGCCTCACGCCGGAGTTGTTCATGGCGCTCGTTGATCAGTTGAATCGTGACGTGGGGATTCGGGTGACCGTACATGACGGGTCCTTTCAAGGGTTGGGTGTTCAGGGGTTGTGGTGTTTGAGGTTTGTGGCGCGGCAATGCCAACGGATTCGCGAACGCGGTCAGACGGAGTGGGTCAGCCGGTGAAGCGGCCGAACGCGCAGGGGCCTGCACGGAGGACTGTCCGGATGACCGGGGCGAGTTCTTTCAACATGTGGCACCTCCTTCGCGTTCAGGGCTTCTCGTGAAGCAAACAGAACAATGCCACCGGCATTGCAGCGGTGCAACCGAATTATCGACGGGTGACTACATTCGGAGGATGATCGAGATTTCGCCGGAGCGCTGCATCGGCGGTCGAGATCTGACCGAACCTCGATTGTCGCCGAACGGTCGTCTTCTTGTCTACGCGGTATCCCACGCGGGCGCGTCGTCGCTGATGCTGTCGTCGATGGATGCAACCGCGCCACGGCAGTTGACGTCGTACCCGCAACCGAGACCCGCGCGTAGCCTTGGTGGAGGCTGCTGGTGTTGGACCCCTGACTCCCAGGCTGTCGTCTACTGCGGCGCGGATGGCAATCTTTGGCTGCAGCCAGTGCCGGGCGGCCAGGTTCGGCGGTTGACAAACCATGGCCCTGACCGAACTGCTCAGGGGCCGATGGTCACCCCGACGGGCGAGGCGGTGGTCTATGTCCTCGATCAGGCTGAAGTCTGGATCCAGCCAATCAATCACGAGGACGGAGCTCGGCGCGTCGATGACGGTTCGGCCGACTTTTGCTTCGATCCGTTCGTACTGCCCGCTGGCCAAGGTTTGATGTGGCAGGCGTGGAACGTTCCCGACATGGCGTGGGATTCGGCTCGTCTGCAGCGTTGCACGTTCGGCGGATTCAACGAGTCGGTCCGACCTGCCGGAGCGCTGCAGCAGCCACGCTCGACGCCTTCGGGCGAGGTGCTGTGCATCCGCGACGACACCGGCTGGAACAACATCTGGCTCGGTGACGCGCCACTGGTCGAGGAACCGTTCGAGCATGCTGACCCCACCTGGGGTTTCGGGCAGCGCAGCTTTGCGTTGTCGCCCGATGCCACTCAAGTTGCGTTCGTTCGCAACGAGCGCGGGTTCGGCCGACTGTGTGTCGTGGACATCCAGAGCCAAGCGGTGCGCGAAGTGGCGCGTGGTGTGCACGGCCAATTGTCATGGGAGGGATCGCGAGTCGCTGCGATCCGGACCGGTGCCAAAACGCCGACTCAGGTTGTGGTGTACGACACCGAGTCGTGGGCCCGAACGACCGTCGATGTCGGCCCGGTCAGCGGTTGGGAAGCCGAGACACTGGCCGAGCCCGAACTCGTCGAGGTCATCTCGCGCGACGGGGCGACGTTGTTCGCGAGATTGTTCCGGGCCGATGTACGCACGGATCGGCTGCTGTGTTGGCTGCATGGTGGACCGACGGATCAGTGGCAGGTCACATTCATGCCTCGGCTCGCGTACTGGCGATCGCGTGGATGGAACGTGCTCCTTCCAGATCACCGTGGCTCGACTGGCCATGGGCGCGACTATCAGCAGGCGATGAACCGTCGCTGGGGTGAACTGGACGTCAGCGACACAGTCGATGTCATCGAGCACGCCCACACGCTCCGCTGGGGAGATCCGGCCAGAACCGTATTGATGGGCGGATCTGCGGGCGGGTTCACCGTGCTCGGTGTGCTCGCAACTGCGCCAGAGATGGTCGGAGCCGCCGTCGTCTCGTATCCGGTGACGGATCTCGTCGACCTCGCCGAGCGCAGCCACCGTTTCGAGCGCCACTACACCCACAACCTTGTCGCCGAGCTACCGGTGTCCGCTGATGGCCGGGCAATGTACATCGATCGTTCGCCGGTCACATTTGCTCCCCTGATTCGAACGCCGTTGCTTGTGTTCCACGGCGACGCAGACCCTGTTGTTCCGGTCGAACAGAGCAGGCGGCTCGCGACGAGAATCGTCGAGGGTGGCGGACTGGTCGAGTTGTGTGTGTACGAGGGCGAGGGACACGGGTTCCGCCAACCGCAGCACCAACTCGACGAGTATCGCCGGATCGGGCGGTTCCTCGACGAGCACATCACCCCGGCTGTTTGCGCCAGGTAGGGTCGGCCCGTGACCGAGTGGAATGCAAATGACCCAGAGGCGGCGAAGGTGTTCTATGACCTCGCCGAGTGGGATTTCGACCAGCAAGCGGAACTCGCGGCCGCACTGGCCGAATCCGAGATCCCGCATGGCTGGGAGGGATCCGAACTGGTGGTTCCAGAAGACTTCGAGGTGGCGACGGACCAGGTCTTCGCCGACGTCGAGCAACGTCTCGGGATCCTGGGCAAGGGAACCGCCGAAGGAAATTTCGGCGACGACGAGACTCCTGAGGAGATCCGTGAGATCGCCGAGGACGAGACCCTGACCGAATACGACTTGACCGACTGGCAGCCGCTGGAACGAGACCTCGTCGGTGACTCCCTGACGGCGGCCAATGTTCCGTTCCGCTGGGAGGCCGCTGTGTTGCTGGTGCCAACCTCTGACGAGGAGATGGTCGACGACATCCTCGATGATGTCGAGTCGGGCGACGTGATCCCGGTGATCAACGACGGGCCCGATGGCGATGCCTTACCGTTCGAGAGCTTGAACAGCTTCTTCCTCGCTGGCGAGCGGTTGCGCAAGGATCCGCGCGACGCCAATGGCCTCGAACGACTGCTCGAAGCGCTGAAGGTCGCCGATCCGAATCGGCCGCCTCGTGGCGTCGAGTTGCGCGTCTGGCGTCAGAGCTGCGAACTCGCCGAGCGACTCGCAGATGCCCTCGTTGCCGAGGTCGATCCCGCCGACGTCGTGGTCGGCGACGCCGAGACCGGCGCGACGGCGCAGATTGCGTCTGATCTTCACGACCTACTCCGTCCCCTGATCTGATTGCCGGTCTGATTGCCGATTTCAGCGCCGCCGATAGCGTTGAAGCATGCTGTTGGCCGAGCTGGAGGTGTGGCACTCGCGCCCGGTCACCCCGACTCGTCGCGTGTCGCTCGGTAACCTGATCCTTCCTGTGGATCCTGCGCCCGGGTTCGGCGGGTTGCTGCTCGGTGCGGTCGTCGCCCACCATCTCGATGATGTCGATGATGACGTCATCCCCGATGTCCTCCGGCTGCTCGGCCAGGTCGATCGCGGTGAGCGAGTCGTCCAGCCCCGCTTGCGTCACCGCTATCAAGTCGATCGTCAGGGCCTTGGATGCAGCCAGCATCGTCTTGAGGGCGAGGGCGAGAACGTGCACTTCAGCTTCGAGAACAACGGCAGCGGGTTGGTCCAAGTCCTCGGAGCGATCTACGCGATCGAGCGACTCGATGCCGCTGGCAGGCGAGCCCTGATTCCCGTGATTCACAAGGCGATGCGTTGGCGAGGTCCGATCGGCCCCTCGTTCATTGCCCATCTTGCAGGAAGCAGCACGACATCGCTGGCAGCATTGGCGGACCCGCGTGCGTGGGCGCTGGAGATGTTCGGATTCGCACTCGGTACCGGCAAGGTCACCAAGAAAGACGTCATGGGCCGCTATC
The DNA here is from genome assembly GCA_031422355.1 of Actinomycetes bacterium. Classification (GTDB taxonomy): domain Bacteria; phylum Actinomycetota; class Acidimicrobiia; order Acidimicrobiales; family Ilumatobacteraceae; genus WLMZ01. The sequence goes on along the minus strand of JANOQU010000619.1, from coordinate 3,533 downwards.
GCGATCGACTCCGTCTCGTGCACCCCGATCACGGCGGTGACGAAGTGGCTGCTGGTAAGGCGATCGGAGACCTGGGCGAGGCCCGACGGATTCTGTTGGCATGAGCGTTCAGGGCGTGTTGTTGTACCCCGGCGCCGGCACGGACAGCAACCATTCGTCGCTGGTCCTGATCGAAGAGTCACTTCGCCCGTTGCCGGTTCGGCGAGCCGACTTCGGCTACCGCCTGGCCGGTCGTAAGGCTCCAGACCGGGCGCCGGTACTCCTCGAATCAGTGCGTGCAGAGGCAGCCGACTTCGCCTCGTCACTCGGAACGACGACGGCGTCATTGGTGCTCGGTGGACGATCGATGGGTGGCCGAATGTGTTCGATTGCGGTCGCTGGTGAGGCTGCGGTCGCCGGTCTGGAGTCTGCTGCAGCTGTGCCAGCCGCTGGCTTGATTCTGATTGCCTACCCGCTACACCCGCCGGGAAAGGCCGACAAGCTCCGCACCGAACACCTGCCCCGCCTGGACGTGCCCTGCCTGTTCGTCAGCGGGACGAAAGACCCCTTCGGCACCCCCGACGAGCTGTTGCATTGGACAGACACGATCCCCGGCCCGGTGACCCATGTCTGGATGGAAGCCAAAGGCCACGACCTCAAAGGTTGCGACCAGGCGATCGTCAGCGCGATCGCTGCGTGGCTCTCTACTCTGGGTTGAGTTCGTCGAGATCTTTGTGGGCAGTTTCGGGATACCGGGTCAAAATGATCAGCACGGCCACCACTTCACCAACGGCCATCAATGCCATCGTCTTGCCGTAGGACCAACCGTTGTCGAGTAGTTGACCGCTCGCAAGCAGGCCCAAGGATCCGCCCACGAGCGCGGAGGCCGTGATCAGGCCCGCGGCTCGACCGCGATTGCCCGTCGGGAACATCTCGGTCCGGTAGACGGCAAAGGCGGGGTAGGCAATACCGCCGGTGAAGCCGGCGCCGAATGCTCCAAGCCACAAACCGATACCGGAGGCGCTGAACGACCAGACCAGTAGGGCAGTACTCATCGGAAGCGCAGCGACGAGTAAACGCTTGCGGCCATGGACGTCGGCAATCCGGCCGCCGACGACGAACCCCAAGGCCGCCGGCGTGGCGGTACCTATTGTGAAGATCGTGACGGCGGTCGCCGACAGACCACGAACTTCGTCGAGATACCGGTTCTGGAAGAACGACGCCGGTGCAACGAAGATGTTGGCGAAGAACGAGACGGCTGCGATTTGGCTGAATCTGATCCGCGACAGCCTGGGTGCGATGACGTGTGGTCGTTCGAAGCGCCGTGTCTCTGGCACCCGCCGCTTCATGTCGTAGGCAACGATGAGCCAGATCAGGGCGAGGACGTAGACGAGTCGCCACCCAGCGGATCCGAGATCTGCGAGCGGCAGCCCCATCACAGCGATTCCGGCCCCGAGCCCGCTGGCCATCGCGAGCACGCTGATCGCGTAGGCGCGACTGTTGCGAGGCATTTCTTCCGCTGCGGCGACGGCGATCAGCAGATCGAGGGCCAGGCCCATCGGGCGGCCGACCGCCTGGGTTCCGACCAGCACCGGAAACGTCGGCGCGAGCGCGCCGAGTGACGAGATGATCGGGGCAAGCCATGCGGCGAGGATGATCATTCGGCGTCGTCCGACCCGATCAGCCATGAATGCGATCGGGAGCGCGAACACGATGCCGGCCCGAACGACGACGCCGCCGACGCCCTGCCCGAATTTTCCGACGTCGAAGTCCTTGGCTGCGTAGTTCACGGTCTGGGTGAACAGCGTGTTCGTGAACGCAGAACTCATCGAGGCCGCCGCAAGCAACCCGAGCAGCATTGCCTGGCGGGGGTCGAGCCGATCCGGTGGCGCCCACCATGGCTGAACACCGGGTGCGGTGGATGCATGACCATGGCGCAGCGTCCGTCGGACCGGCCATGCGAACAGCCAGCGGAACCACGGAATATCGAGCCTGTAGCGGGTGGTTTCACGCAACGTTTCGCCATCGTCGACGACGTCGCGTTCGTAGTGCACGAATGCGCCCTCGACTTGGGAGAAGTGGCTGATCGTGGGCGACCCGGCCTCCCCACGGTTGCCAACGAAGGCTTCCTTGACGAAGTCATCGCGTGGCGACAACACGACAGCGCGACTTGTGTCACTCGCAGGGACTTCTCGCACGATGCGTCTCGTCCCGACCACAACGGGAGCATACTGACAGCCATGGATTCCGCTGCAGAGCAGATTGTCGTCCGCGCGAGTGCACCGTTGTCCGGCGAAGTAACGGTCCCTGGGGCCAAGAACTCGGTGCTCAAGCTGATGGCGACCACGCTGCTCACGGACGGTGTGACCACGCTCACCAACGTGCCCGACATCGCCGATGTGGCGATCATGGGTGACCTGCTCGAGGCGATCGGCGTCACCTGCGCATGGGACCCAACCAACCTGCGAACGCTGCAACTCAGCAACCGCGGCGCGATCGTCCCGGTGGCCCCGTACGAACTTGTGGAACGGATCCGGGCGTCGATCAACGTGCTCGGGCCGTTGCTCACCAGGTGCGGCACAGTCAAACTCGCGCTGCCCGGGGGCGACGATTTCGGCAGCCGACCGATCAACATGCATCTCGACGGACTCCAGGCAATGGGTGCATCCGTCGTCATTCGCCACGGCTTCGTCGAAGCGCATGCCGACCGGTTGTGGGGCGCCGACATCACGTTCGATTTCCCGAGTGTCGGCGCAACGGAGAACATCCTGACGGCGGCGGTGTATGCAAAGGGCACGACCACGATCGACAATGCTGCGCGCGAACCCGAGATCGCCGATCTGTGTAACTTTCTCGTTGCGATGGGGGCCGAGATCGAGGGCATCGGTACGTCGAAGTTGACAATCCACGGGGTGGAGGTCGGCAGTCTTGTTCCGGTCGTTCACGATGTCGTGCCCGACCGGATCCAGGCCGCGACGTACATTGCCGCAGCGGCAATCACCGGCGGCGCGATCACGCTGCACAACGCCCGACCCGACCATATGGACATGCTGTTGCGGCGGTTTACGGACATGGGGCTGATCTTCGAGTCGATTCCCGGCGGGATGAGTGTGCAGGCCCCGGCCCGAATGCAATCCATCGATGTTGCGACACTGCCGTATCCCGGGATCGCAACCGACTACAAACCGCTGATCACGACGATGTTGTGCGTTGCGTCAGGGGTCGGAATCGTAACCGAGAACCTGTATCCCGGCCGCTTCCGGTACGTCGAAGAACTGCAACGCCTCGGCGCCAGTATCAGTACAGACGGGCACCACGCCGTGGTCAGAGGTGTTCCTCGACTCATCGGTGCACCGGTTACGGCGCCAGATATTCGCGCCGGCGCGGCGCTGGTGGTCGCCGGCCTCGTTGCCGATGGAGAAACCACGATCAGCGAGATATCCCACATCGACCGTGGCTACGACGACCTCGTCGGCCGTCTCTGCAGCCTGGGTGCCGACATCGAACGAGTCGCTGTCTGATCTGAACGTGGCGATTTCGTGCCAGATCAGGAT
>JANOQU010000618.1:0-2338 GCA_031422355.1 Actinomycetes bacterium | reverse complement strand
GCACAACGTCTGGACATGGATGTTCTCTCGCGTCAGCGGATCGTCGAGCGGCAGATTCATCCGTTGTCCGCCGACGATCGACTCACCTCGCCACGAGCCGTGGTTCCAATCCGGGTGCCCGTAGCCGATTCCGCTCATCTGAAAGTTGAAGATCGGTTCGAGCGTGACCGTTGTGCGCTCTCCCGACCAGGCGACCAGTTCGTACTCGAACGCCGACGCGTAGCGAGTACCTGGTTCCCACACAATCCTGTAGTCCACCGTTCGCACCATCTCTGCGGCGGTGCCATCGGCGGCAATTGCGCCGACTTCATGCCAGCGCCGGCCATCAGCGAACTCGTTGACATCGAAATGGGTCGAGAAGCCGGCAAAGCTGACGGGCGCCCACAACCAGAAGAACTGCGGCATCGCGACGGGCGCACCGGTCGGCGCGGCCTCGCCGACTGGGCGAATGCCCCACGAACGGTCTCGGGAGCCGGTCACGCTCAACGAGGCGAGGTCGATTTGCACATCGTCGATTTCGATCCAGCCGGTCCAACTGCCGAATTGGGTCAGACGGGTGTAGTCGAAAAAGACTCGGGTTCCCGAGCGTTGAAAGAAGTGCGGCTCCTCGATCGCGTCTGACGATGCCGTGAACGTGAGTTGTGCTCGCAATCCCTGTTCGGGCGCATCGACGTGTAGCCGCAGGATGCGCAACGGCTCGACTACCTCGACCCGAATCGGGCCAACGGTTGTGGCATCGCGACGGTCTTGCGGGGCACGCTGCGAAGCGAAGACGCTCACCTGCTCGCGCTCGCCTGACTGATCGGGCGTCACTGTTGGGCGGACAACACTGAACGCTGCGTCGGTGACGTGTCGGTTGGGGTAGAGACCCATCGCCAACGCGAAGTACAGCGAACCGTCGGCCGTGTAGCCGTTGAAGAAATAGCGGTCGTAGTGGTTGATGTCCGACGTCGCCGTGTGGGCCACGGGCACGCACGCCTGATGGATGGGGAAGTCGTCGAATCCAGTGAGCACGCGGCCGATCGTAGAGTGACCGCCGCCACCGGTCGCTGTTGGGGGAGCAGGGCCTGCGAGACCTACCATGAGAGCGTGAGTCCGACCACCTATCGCAAGGTCACCATCGCAGCGTTGGTCGCAGTGTGCCTCATCGTGGTGACGGGTGCGTCCGTGCGGCTCAGCGGTTCCGGGCTCGGCTGCTCCGACTGGCCAAATTGCAACGATTCGAAATTCATCGATGTCTCGACGACGCACGGTGCGATCGAGCAGGTCAATCGCCTGTTCACCGGAGTCGTTGCAGCCGCTGTCATCGCCGCGGTACTCGGCGCTTTCCGCCGCAAACCGCGACGCCGCGATCTCACCCGGCTGTCGATTCTGATCGCACTCGGGGTTCCGATGCAGGGCGTGGTCGGGGCGATCGTCGTCTTCACCGATCTCAATCCGTTCGCGAACCAGCAGCACTTTCTGCTGTCGATGATCCTGGTCGCACTCGGTGTCGTACTCGTCCATCGTGCCGGTGAACCGGACGGCACGATTCGTGTGTCACGACTCTCCAGCGCGTCAGCGAAGCATGTCCGAGCGATCACATTGCTGACCGGCTTGGCGCTGGTCACGGGAACGTTTGTCACCGGAGCTGGTCCCCATGCGGGCGACGAGGAGGCCAAGCGCTTCGAAGTAGCCATCAATACGGTGGCACGAATCCACGCCGTGTCGGTGATGCTGACCATCGGTGCAGCGATTGCGTTGCTCTGGCGACTGAGACATCGAACGGCCGATCGCAAGGTACTGGACAACCCGTTGACGACATGGATGGTGCTCGCCGTTGCTCAAGCCGGACTGGGCTACACCCAATACTTCAGCGGAGTGCCAGCAGTTCTGGTCGGAATTCACGTTGCGCTCGCGACAGGATTGTGGCTGGCGACGATTCAGCTGCAGTTGTCGGTGACTGGAGTCGATCACTCGGGCGCGGTCGACGCTGACGTTTCAGGCACGATCACTCGTGGATCAGCGCTGACTGAGCCGTTGGAAGCGAGCCCTGCTTGAGCTGCACGAGTTCCGTCAGCATGAGGTAGAACGCCCGAGGATCGTGGAGGTTCTTCATTTCCGCCAGCCCTGACGTTTCGTTGGCCGAGTCGATATAGACCGTTGCGTACCCGAGTAGCCGGCCCATGAACGACGCTTCGAAGCGGACGTCGGTCACCTTGACCCACGGGATCCACGCGGCCGTGCGCCGAAACACGCCGCTGACCCTCATCACTCGCGCCGTCGTCAAGACGTACGCCGTGTACTGCTGAGTCCACCGCTTGGCTTGCAGGTACAGCAACAAAGCACCGGCGGCGAT
>JANOQU010000617.1:0-5374 GCA_031422355.1 Actinomycetes bacterium | reverse complement strand
ACTCGGCCGCCTGCTTGCGCTTTCGTCCAGCGAATTCGCCAACGCCGCCGATGAGATGATTGCAGTCCCATGCTGGTCATCGTGAAACACAGGAATGTCGAGATCCTGCAATCGCTCCTCAACCTCGAAGCAAACCGGCGCCGCGATGTCCTCCAGGTTGATTCCGCCGAAACTCGGCGCAAGTGCCCGGACGATGGCAACGATCTCATCGGCTGTGCGAGCGTCGATGCAGAGCGGGTATGCATCGATCCCACCGAACTGCTTGAACAGAACGGCTTTGCCCTCCATGACCGGCATCGCGGCCGTTGGCCCGACATCACCGAGACCGAGCACTGCGGTGCCGTTGGAGATCACAGCAACGGTGTTGCTTCGGCCGGTGTAGGTCCACCCGAGCGAATTGTCGGCAGCGATTGCCGCCGCAACCCTGCCGACACCGGGCGTGTATGCCATTGCCAGGTCGTCGACGTTACGCACATCGACGCGCGACGTCATCTCGATCTTGCCGCCGCGATGCATCTCGAAGGTCGAGTCGCTGAGCGACCTGACACGCGCCCCGGGCGAGGTTGCAATTGCGGCCCGCACGCAGTCCTGTTGGCCTGTGCTGGCACATGCAACCGTCATCTGTCGGTCGCCGTCATCGTCGGTACGCATGTCGCGAATGTCCGCACCGCACGCCATGATCGAACGCACGACATCGGCCACGACGCCGGCCATTGCCACTGCGTCGGCGCGCGCAAGCGTCACGCGCAACGCATAGCCAGCCGACGGTGTCGTTGGTTGATGACCGATCGAGAGTGGAAACTCAGTGGTGGTGGTGGTGGTGGACATGGCATTTCCTTGTGGAAAGCCGACACAGCTACGACACCCGCAGCCGATACCGGCGGGGTGGAGCAGTGAGTTGTCGCTCAGTTGGAGCGATACACCCGTGCACCACGCCCGCTGCGAACTACTGCGGGAATGGCTGCGGGTACGCGTGCTGCCGCTGCGGCAATGGATGCTGCGGCTGCAGCAATCAAAGCGACAAGAGCGACGATCACGCAGGGGACTCTACGCCGCTGGGCCGGTAATGCCAAGTGTTGGGTTTCCGCGAACCGGAATCAGTGTGCGCAACCGCAGGCGGAGCCGCAGCCACCGCCAGACTTCGGTACGGATGCGGAAGCTGAAGGGGCGCCGGCGGATGCGCCGACGCTGGCGAAGACCGACAGCAGCCGAACCGCATTGTCGTGGCCTGACGGACACGAAGCAGGTTCGTTGGACTCCGACATCGATCGACGCAGTTCGAAGGTGTCATCACAGGTTTTGCAACGGAACTCGTACAGCGGCACGTTCGACAGAGTAGCCGTGGAGGGACCGCATGACATCATGTCCGGATGCAGTTCACCAAGGACGCCGTCGCCGGAATCGTCGACGGGTCGATCACCGTGACGTTCCGAGGCTGGACGCGAGCCCAGGCCAAAGTCGGTGGTCGCTACCGGACGTGGGGTCATCTGATCGAGGTCGATGACGTGCGGTTCGTCGACGCCGCCGACATCACCGACGCCGAGGCCCGCCGCGCTGGTGCGGCGAACGCCGACGCGATCCTCGATCGCCTTGGTGATGCCATCGAGCGTCCGATCTGGCGGGTGCAGTTCCGGTGCATCGGCGAAGACGATCGGATCGAACGTCGCAATCAGGCTGACCTCGACCAAGACCGGCGGTCGTACCTGCAGTCACGCCTCGAGCGGATGGACCGCGCGAGTACGACCGGCCCGTGGACGACCAAGACACTCCGCCTGATCGCGACGTACCCCGGCATGGTGTCGACTGCGCTGGCTCGGCAGATGAATGCGGATCGCCCGGCGTTCAAGATCAACGTTCGCAAGCTGAAGGAACTGGGATTGACCGAGAGCCTCGAGGTCGGCTATCGACTGTCACCGCTCGGGGAGGCGTTCCTGGGGAATGAAAACGAGCGCCCAACCGGCGCGGGATGATTGACTGACACCATGCCTCAGGTCCAGACGTTGCCAGCCGAGACCATTCCCAGACTCGACGAGGAACTGCAGACTGGCGAGCCCGCCGTCGCCCACATCGTCAAGACCGAACCGGGCGAGACCGCGGCGGCCAAGGTGTTGGAAGCCCGGATCTACGGAACGCCGATCGAGGCGCTGTGCGGGCATGTTTGGGTGCCATCGCGTGACCCGAAGCAGTTGCCACTGTGCGAGAAGTGCAAGGGCATCTACGAAATGTACCGATCGTTCAACGATGGCCTGAACAACACTCCGGACGAGTAGTCAGGCTTGGGGCAATGGCAGACTCTGCCGATGGCCGACCAAGTGCTGCATGGCGGAGTAGCGAATGCTGGAGCCGTCGTCCGTCAGGGTCAGCACGTGTTGCGCCCATCCAATCCTCACACGCCGACTCTTCACTCGCTGCTTGCTCACGTCGCCAGCACAGGATTCGACGGCGCTTCGCAACCAGTTGGAATCGACGACGACGGGCGGGAGCGCCTGGTGTTCATCGACGGCGATGTGGCGATCCCGCCGTATCCAGCGTGGGTCCAGAGCAGCGACGCGTTGCAATCGATCGCCAGACTGCTCCGGTCGTTTCACGACGCGACCCGCAGCTTCGAGCCGGCCGTCGACGCCACCTGGAGCGACGAGATGGCTGACCCTCTTGATCCGCTGGCCGAATCACCGGTCGGAGCGCCAATACCCGATCGGGTGATCTGCCACAACGATGTCTGCCTCGAGAACGTGGTGTTCCGCAATGGCGTGGCGGTCGGATTATTCGACTTCGACTTTGCGGCGCCGGGCAGGTCGCTCTACGACCTGGCCCAGTTTGCCCGGATGTGCGTGCCCGTCGACGACGAGATCAATGCGGCGCGACTGGGTTGGCAGATGCCAGATATCGCATTGCGATTGCGGCTCGTCGCAGATGCCTATGGCCTGCCACCGGACCGAACCGAGTTCTTGTCGATCCTGTCCGCCAGCATCGAAGCTGGCGGGCAGTTCGTTCTGCGCAGGGTGCAGGCAGGTGACCCGAACTTCATCGCGATGTGGAATGCCATGGGCGGGATGGAGCGATTCGATCGTCGTCGGCAATGGTTCGCCGCTCACCGGGACCAATTCCTTGCGGCCCTCGGATGAGCGACGGCCAGATGATCAACGGCCCGAAGAGCGAGGACAGGCCGCTGCGGATCCGCGAGGCCGTGCGGGCATTGGTGCTCGACCACGATGACCGAGCCCTGATGGTCCGGTTCGAGTTCCCGACGGGCAGCAGGTGGGCACTGCCAGGCGGAGGAATCGATCTCGGTGAGACGCATCACTCGGCGTTGCGGCGCGAACTCAGCGAGGAACTCGGGCTGTCGGGCGTGACGATCGGAGCCCATCTGTGGAACCGGCTCCACATCGTTCCCTTCATCAATGGCAAATTCGACGGCCAGCGCGAACAGGTCTACGTCGTTCGTGCGCCATCGGGATTCGTGCCGCAGCCGATGTTCACGTGGGAGCAACTCAACGCCGAGTACGTGTTCGAGTTGCGCTGGTGGACGCTCGCTGAGATCGAAGCGAGCGATGTCGTCTTTGTTCCGGGCGCGTTCCCGATGCTGTTGCGCCGGTTCCTCAGAGACGGTCCACCCGACAGGCCGTTCGACGTCGAGTGACTCAGCGGAAATCGCGGCTGCTCGTGACGATGTTCGATGGAAGCTGCAACGGCGTGAGGTGCTCGGCGACGATGTTGATCACGCCGTCATGACGTTCGAGGGTTCCCCGGATCAAGAGTGCCGGCGCTTCACGGGCGGTGCGTCGGAAACGTGCCCAGCACCCTTTCGAGCAGACGATGTTGATCAGCCCTGTCTCGTCCTCGAGGTTCATGAACGTGGTTCCCTGAGCCGTCATTGGGCGCTGGCGATGGGTGACGAGGCCAGCGACCAGCACCTTGCTGCTCGGTTCGCGATCCCACAGTCCAGTCGCCGTCGTGACACCCATTGCATCCAACTTCGCTCGCATGAACCGAGTGGGATGGCCCTCCGGGGCGACACCGGTCGCCCACAGATCGGCGATTGCAATCTCGACCGGATCCATCCCGGGAAGGCGCGGCGCAACCGATCCCGTGACCACCCCTTCCAGGCGATCCGGACGCGACTGCGAAACCGAACCAACGCTCCACAATGCCTCTCGGCGGTCCAGTCCAAAGCACTCGGTGAATGCACCCGCCGTGGCCAATGCCTCCAGTTGAGCGAGATCGAGTTCCGGGATCCGCCGGGTCAGATTCTCGGTTGATCCATACGGCCCGTTCGCCGTCCGCTCGTCCTCGATTGCAGTAGCGAGCACCGAGCCGATGCCACGCACCGAACCGAGACCGAGGCGGACCGCCTGATTGGTGAACGACGACGGATCGGGTTGCAGCGTTGCGGCGGCGAGCGACTCGTTGATATCCGGAGTACGGGTCAGCACCCCATGGCGGCGCGCATCTTGGACGAGGGAATGCGGTGACCAGAATCCCATTGGCTGCGCATTGAGCAGCGCCGCACAGAATGCAGCCGGTTCGTAGAGCTTGATCCATGACGAGGCGTACACCAGGTAGGCGAACGACACGGAGTGCGATTCGGGGAAGCCGTAATTGGCGAACGCCGACATCTTGACGAACAACTCCTCGGCGACATCGCCGATGATGCCGCGTTCCGCCATTCCGGCGAACAGTCGTTCGCGGAGTTGTTCCATCCGCTTCTTCGACCGTTTCGAGCCCATTGCCTGGCGCAGTTGGTCGGCTTCCGATGGAGTGAATCCGGCGACATCGATGGCCATCTGCATCAGTTGCTCTTGGAACAGCGGCACGCCCAAGGTCTTGCCAAGCGAATTCTCGAGTAACGGATGCAGGTAGGTGACCGGCTCTTGGCCGTTGCGGCGGCGAATGTAGGGATGAACTGAACCACCCTGGATCGGTCCGGGGCGGATCAAGGCGATCTCGACGACCAAGTCGTAGAACTTGCGCGGCTTGAGCCGCGGCAGGGTTGCCATCTGAGCCCGACTCTCGATCTGGAAGACCCCGACCGTGTCGGCCCGGCACAGCATCGAGTACACCTCGTCGTCTTGTTCCAGCGCAGCGAGATCGACCTCATAGCCCTGGTGGTCGCGGATCAGATCGATTGCGTAATGCAGCGCGCTGAGCATGCCGAGACCGAGCAGATCGAACTTGACCAAGCCAGATGCTGCGCAATCGTCCTTGTCCCACTGCAGCACGCTGCGGTTCTCCATCCGCCCCCACTCCACCGGGCAGACCTCGATCACCGGCCGATCACAGATCACCATCCCGCCAGAGTGGATACCGAGATGGCGGGGAGCGTCCTCGATCTCAGCCGCAAGTTCCGCCGCGGCAGATCGACGAGGCCCTCCGC
>JANOQU010000616.1:0-10214 GCA_031422355.1 Actinomycetes bacterium | reverse complement strand
TCAAAACGGTGACCACCAACGCGATCACATAGAACGCGGTTGGCGGAGGGCCGATCGGTCGGGTGTCGGCGCGTCGAGACGGATGGCTGTGTCGTGATGTGGATCGCTCGAGGGCTTGTCGTCGGCGATCGCCGATCAATGTCGTACCCGTACTCATCGGCCACTCACCTGTTTGCTGAAGTCTGCGATGAACAGAGCCAGGGCACTCGCCACACAGATCCCCGAGATCAGCCAGAAGCGGATGATCACGGTGGTCTCCGGCCAGCCAACGAGCTCGAAATGATGGTGAATCGGCGACATTCGAAAGAGTCGCTTCTTGCGCCCGCTCGCCTTGAACACCACCATCTGGACGGCGACAGAACCTGCCTCCATCACGTTGATCCCGCAGATCAGGATCAACAACAGGTGGGTATTGAGCGTCAGCGCGAGCACTGACAGTGCCGTACCGAGCGCAAGTGCGCCGACATCGCCCATGAAGATTCGTGCCGGTGCTGCGTTGAACCACAAGAAGCCACCACACGCGCCGGCGAATGCTGCTGCCAGTACCGCAAGGTCGAGAGGGTTGACGACGTCACCGTAGATCTCCGGGTAGCGAAGCGCGACGTAGCCGATGATCGTGAACGCGAGGAACCCCATCAACGCCGATCCTCCAGCGAGGCCGTCGAGGCCGTCGGTGACGTTGACCGCATTGCTGGTGGCCCAGATCATCGTGCCCGCCCACAGCACCCACACGTACCATGGCACATCGAGGCCGGGCAGGTTCGCACGGGTGAGCGAAATCGTCTCGCTGACCCCGGTTCCTGCGACCAACCACCATGCAACGAGAATGCTCAGACCGAGCGTGATGTAGCTCTTCTTCTTCCAGAAGATTCCCCGGTTGTGGCTCTTGGTGACCTTGATGTAGTCATCGAGAAAGCCCATCAGGGCCATCACCAAGATGCCCACCCACGCAATCGTCGCCTGATCAGAGAATGCAAGGTCGCGGAAGTGGGCGACCAGCCAACCAATGAACGCCGCAACCACGATTGCGAGACCACCCATCGTCGGCGTGCCACCCTTGGCCATGTGGTGTTCGGGGCCGTGGTCCTCTCTGCCGAGAATTGGTTGTCCCTTGCCCCGAGTGCGGAAGAACGAGATCAGGAATCGGGAGCCCAGGAGCGAGACAATCATCGCCGTCGCTCCCGCAATCATGATGGCGATCACGGCGCACTCTCCCCGGATGGATTCTCGGCCAAGGACTGGACTGCCGACGACAGCAAGTCACGGGCGACGGCTCGGTCGTCGAATTCGACGACCGTGGATTGAAAGGTTTGCGTTGTCTCGTGACCTTTACCAGCAATGATCACGACATCGCCCGCCGCGGCGGTCCGCAGTGCCAGGGCGATGGCTTGGTATCGATCCGGCTCCACCACAATCCTGCCACGGTAGTTGTCCGGCACCCCTGCAATCACGTCATTGGTGATCGCCGTCGGATCCTCCGACCGTGGATTGTCTGAGGTCAGGACTACGACGTCGGCACCGTCGGCCGCTGCTCGCCCCATCTCGGGACGTTTGTCGTGGTCACGATCGCCGCCGCATCCGAACACGACAATCAACCGATTTCCGCCCGCCACCGATCGTCCGGCAGCCAGCACCTGAACCAGAGCATCGGGGGTGTGGGCATAATCGACGATGACGACGAATGGTTGGCCCGCGACCACCGGCTCGAAGCGTCCGCGTACCGGTTCGGTCGTCGCCAAGGCCTCGGCGATCGCGGCTGGTTCGTACCCGAGCACTTCGAGGGTGGTTGCGGCGGCGAGCGAATTCATCACATTGAAGGCTCCACCAAGCCCAACTCGAACCAGCTCTCCTCGCCAACGATATTGATGATGAAACGGTCCGATCGCTACGTCCTCTGCGTCGTCGCCAGAGAATGTCGACATCGGAATTCGACCGACGTCGCACAGCAATCGGCCATGGACATCGTCGACATTGACAACTCCATGATCCGTCAGATCCGGTTCGAACAGTCGAGCCTTTGCAGCGAAGTACTGTTCCTGGGTGCTGTGAAGGTCAAGATGATCGTGACCGAGATTGGTAAAGACACCCACCCGAAACCGAGTTCCGATCACCCGGTCGAGCGCCAAGGCGTGTGATGAGACCTCCATCGCCACACGTTGGCATCCGTGGTCGGCAAAGGCCTTCAAGCGGCGCTGAAGATCCGGCGATTCGGGAGTCGTGTGTGAACCGCTGAGCGTTCCGATCAGACCCGTCTTGCTGCCCAACGCTTGCAGCGCACCCGCCAGGATGTGACAGGTTGTCGTCTTGCCGTTGGTGCCGGTGACGCCGATCACGTCGAGTCGCAAACTGGGTCGGTCGAAAAGGGTCGCGCTGAGATGAGCCATTGCCAGCCGGGTATCGCCGACGACGATCTGAACTGCTCCGGCGATCGGCAGCACATGGTCGACCAGAATTGCCGCGGTTCCGGCGGCAATCGCGCTCGCGGCGAACTCATGTCCATCGTGGTGCTCACCACGAAGGCAGCAAAACACGACGCCCGGACCGGCCAATCGGGAATCGAGCGTGATGTCGGAGATATCAAGGTCGTCCGACGTCGCGCGCTGGCCCGCGCTATCGACGACGTCGAGGACGCGAACGGCAGTAGCGCCGGCAATCAACTCGCCGAGACTGGTCATTTCGGTGGGCAACCGCCGTTGGCGGTGGGCGGTTGAATGCCTTGCTGGTGCATGATCGCAGGGACGACGGCTCGGAAGACCGGAGCGGCGGCCGTGCCACCGAATCGGTCCTGCGTATCGGCCGGCGGTTCGTCGATCGAGATCAGTGTGGTCACCGCTGGCGCCTCCGCCGGGAAGAACCCAACGAACGAGGAGTAGTACTTGCGGTCCTTGCCTTCGATGCCGTACTGGCCGTCCTCGTTGGGCTTCACGCCCGTGCCGGTCTTGCCGGCAATCGAAATCCCGTCCACTTGCGCTCGCGTGGCGGTGCCGTCGCAAACGACGGCTCGCATCAACAGGTTCATTGCGGCCGCAGTTTCAGGGGTGAGCACCGTATGTGACGGCGAAGGTACCGCCAGTTCTTGGGTGCCGTCAGAGCCGATCGTTGCTTGGACGAGCCGTGGCGCAACGTACACCCCGTTGTTTGCAATCACATTGAAGGCACTCACCAGTTGAATCGCGGGGACACAGACGCCGTAGCCGTAGCTCGGCGTGACCTTCTCGGTGCCCTCCCACTCCTTCCAATCGCGAAGGATGCCATTCGACTCGCCGGGAAAGTCGAGTGCGGTCTGGTTGCCGAACCCGAAGGCAGTCATGTACTCCCACTGCTTCTCAGGCCCGATCAGTTCCGAGATTCCGACCGTGCCGATGTTGGAGGAATGCACGAGGATGTCGCGCACGTTCCACCATTCATCCTTATGTGGTTCCGCATCTCGGATGGTCTGCTTCCACTTCGTGCTTTCCTCATTGAACGTCCGTGCCCACGGGACGTTGAAGTAGGTGTCGGGTGTGACGACGCCTTCGTTGAGTCCTGCCGAGGTCGTGATGATCTTGGCGACCGAGCCCGGCTCGTAACAATCGACTGCTCCTTTGTTTGCAGACGTCACGTGGTAGACCCCGTCTTCATCGCGTTCGACGCTGGCCATAGCGAGGATGTTGCCAGTCCCGGTCTCCATCACGATCGCCGTCCCGCCTTTGGCGCCAAGGGTGCTGACCCGGTCGAACAGAGCTTGTTCCAAAGAGAATTGAATCGATCGATCGATCGTAAGAACGAGATCCTGGCCAGGGACAGCGGCCCGAGAGATCGCACCAGACCCTGGGATCACGTCGCCATCCGGTCCGTACTCGCTGACTCGTTCACCGTCGATGCCGGTCAGAATTTCGTCGAACTGCAACTCGATCCCAGCGATTCCGACGCCATCGATGTCGGTCCGGCCAATGACTCCTCTGGCCAAGTCTCCCGCCGGGACGACACGAGTGTCCTCTGTGTATGACTCGACTCCGTCGAGGTCGAGGCTCATCACCGATTCGGCCGTCGCTGTGTCGAGTTGTCGGGCGACGTACACGAAGCTGGAGGTCTTGGCCGTCATCGCGTCTGCGAGCGACTGCTGCTTGTCCGCCGACAATTGCAGTGCGGTGGCCAACGTCGCAGCCGTACCGAGCGGATCGCTGACGAGCTTGGGGTTGACGTAGATCGTGGTCGCCGGCACTGACAGAGCAAGTTCGTCACCATTGCGGTCGAAGATCACGCCGCGACTTGCCTGCAACGTGGCCTCCCGCGTGCGCTGACTCGTGCCCGCGGACTGGTACGAGCCGGCTTCAGCAGTCTGCAACATGCTCACTCGAAACAGAATCGCTCCGAAGACGATCACGGTGCCAGCAAAGAGCGCGATGAGGCGACGCCGCGGGATGCCGGCGTGAAAGAGATTGCGCGGCGGCTTGCGCCCGCGGCTGACCCGTCGCTTGAGTGTCTGACTGCCTACCGATTTCGGACTGACCGCCTTGACCTGTGCGGGCTTCGCCGTGACTGGGCTTCGGCGAGCCAGGGCAGGTCGCTGCGGTCGCACCGTCGAGGGTGCACGCCGCGCGCGCTGCGGCAACGTTGGCGCAGCGCGACGCGGCGAGTTCTGGCGAGCGGTTGGCTCACGACCGTTGAGCAGTCCCGCGCGATCGGCTTCTGCCAGGACGTCGGCCACGGTCGACCCGGTTCTGGTTCGGTTTTGGCCTGCCCGATTCTGGCCTGCCCGATTCTGACCTGCCCTACTGTCTGCTGCCCGTTTCAGACGCCGACGGGCTGCCGGTGGTTGTCTGGACGTCACGGTGTTTCTCCTGTCACGGCCTTGACCTCGCCGAACTGATCGAGTGACGTCCCGCGATGGTCGAAGGCAGTTGTCGGCAGCCCACTTGCGGAGGCGGCGACCGACGCGACAAGGCTCGGGTCGAGAATCATCAGCTCACCCGTCTCGGCTGGCACCATCCCCAACCGTTCTGCTTCGACCGCGAGGCGATTCGGCGAACGAAGCTGTGCGCGTTGACGACGAAGGACGTCATACCGCTCGCGGGCATCGCGGACGGCTCGTTCCGTCCTATCGAGCGCAAGCTGATTCTGCGCGAGCTTGGTCTGAAAGGCAACGGCCCCGAGCAGCAGCGCAAACAACACTGCACACGACACGACGAAGACACCGACAGCACGCCGGCGGCGAGGCACGATTTCGAGCAAGGCTCCTTGCTGGGGCAGCGAACGAGTCCTGGCGCGCTCTGCGGCAGTGGTCGTCCGCGTCAGCGGCCGCTCTCCACGCGGCAGCCTCCGGCCATCGACCTCGACGACCACCGATGCCACGATCGTCCGGCCAAGCAGTTTCCGACTGGGTGGAACAATCCGCGCATGGCGCCGCGACGGTGCGGGCCGAGGCGATGGGACGGGTCGCTGCGACGGAGCGCGTCGCTGTGCGGTATCCCGCCCAGATGAATTGTCTCTTTGTGGAGATACTGCAGCCATCTCTACACACCCCTCTCGCCGGAGTTGTTCGTTGGGGCCGGGCCGGAGGTTCCGGTGGCTCCGATTCGTTCGACCACGCGCAATCGGGCTGACGCCGCCCGCCGATTGCCCTCGATCTCAGATGCGGACGGAGTTTTGGCCAGCCGACGGACGAGCCGGACGGTTCGCACCGCTCCGCAGACGCACGGAAGTCCGGCAGGACACACGCAGTCACCGGTCTCTGCCGATCGGAAACGATCCTTGACGATGCGGTCCTCGCCCGAGTGATACGAGAGCACAGCAATTCGGCCACCGACGGTCGTGGCCTCGATGGCACCATCGATGGCCGCCGGAAGAATCTCGAGTTCACGGTTGACCTCGATCCGGATCGCCTGGAACGATCGCTTGGCCGGGTGCCCTCCAGTTCGCCGGGCCGCAGCCGGTATGGCCGCAACGATCACATCGGCCAATTGGGTCGTGGTCTCGAACGGCCGGTTGGCGATGATCGAACGGGCAATGCGGGCGGCGAACCGCTCGTCCCCGTTCTCGATCAGCATCCTGATCAGAGCCTCTTGCGGGTAGCCGTTGACCACGTCGTTGGCCGACCAGACTTCGCTGGTGTCCATTCGCATGTCGAGCGCCGCGTCATTGCGATAGGAAAACCCGCGATCGACCCGATCGAGCTGATGCGACGAGACACCGAGATCGAACAGTGCGCCGCTCAATGAGATGATCTGGGCAGTGCTCATGGCGTCGTGAAGGCGATCGAATCTGTTGTGCACGGTTCTGACACGATCTCCGAATCGGGCAAGTCGGCGGCGAGCGGCTGCAAGAGCGAATTCGTCGCGATCGATGCCGAGAATGCTGAGATGCGGGTGAGCGTCGAGTAACAGTTCGGAGTGGCCTCCTCCGCCGAGGGTGGCATCGAGGACGAAACCTCGAGGTGCCGAAGCGAAGATGGCGACAATCTCACTCGCCATCACCGGCTCATGTCGAAATTCATTCGATTGATGAGCATCGGTCCCGCTCATGTGCAGTCCCCCGGTGAACGAATGTCGCCGGGATGTCTCCCCGGTCGGAACGAGATGTAGCGGGTGGAGTTGGGGCTGTCATCTTGTTCACCGGGAGACTGCACATGAGCGGTGGCCGACTGGAAGCCGGGTAGCGCTGCTGTTGCTCGTCTCAGTTGTGTCATGTCGTGCTGTCGTGGTTCTGCGGGCCTTGCGCTCCAGTCGTTGGCGTGTCTGTTGTTGATGGCTCTGAGTACGACTGCTCGCCGTTGGCCATGCTGCGTTCGAACCGATCGACCGAGCAGATCTCCAGCCGATCGAGGCGACCGAGCACCATCACGGGCCCCTTGGTCGTCAGGCGAGCGTGCTTGCGGAGGCGGTCGTCGAGGTAGACGCGTCCCTGGCCATCGGGTTCGACGGGGTTGGCCCGAGCTGAGAAGGCTCGCAGTTGGTCCATGCTGATCTCGCCGCGCTTTTGACGCTCATCCATTCGCTCTGCCTCCTCTTCGAATTTTTCGGCCGTGAAGACCTCGATGCTGTTGTCCGCTCCAAGGGTCAGGTAGCAACTCGTGCCAAGGCGCGCTCGATACGAAGAAGGAAGCGCCAACCGACCTTTGATGTCGAGTTGGCGTTCAAACGCGCCGAGAAACTTCTGCATTGTCCTTCTATTTCTTCCCGATCGCTGCCTCACGTGGTCCGGGATCACCACGTGTCCCCACTATGCCCCACAAAATGCCCAAAGTCAACGCGTTTATCCCCTCCGTTCACGAAAGTTATTGGCAGTTGGACCGCAAATACTCACCTTGTGCGCGATTCGGGGGAATTTGCGCCTCCAACCACGCGCTCTACGCGCGAATGACCGGTGGGGAAACGTGGTGAGCCCGCCCTGAGACCGAGACCAACCACCCGTCGACGCCACACTCGTGGTGGGACAGATCTGCACCGCGGGGACCTGTTGTGACGCGTTCCGTCGAATGTCGTCACCGCGGGGCGGGTTTGTGCCAGGTCATGGGAGTCGCCTGAACCCCCAGACCGTCGTGTTCAGGGGTCCAGCGGGGTGTTCAGCGGGTGATGTTCGACATGAACGCCGCTTGGATCTGACCAATCGTGGCATCGACGGGAGACGTCACCCAGCGCAGGTCGTCGGCCGACGGCGCAGGTTCGGCGAACAGTCCAACGTGTGCCTCAGGTTGCCATTTGGTGTACAGGGCACATTGAAACCGAGCCGCTGACCTGGTTCGACGCTGGCTGATGCCGACGATCTTGCTCGTCGTTGCAGAGCCCGACGAATCGAGCACGGTCGTGAACACTTCTCCCCCGCCGATGCCGGCAAAACACACCATCTGGGACCACCGAGTCGACACCAACGACGAACGATGCACCGCGGCGTCGACTACGCCGAGGTCTGCAAGCGTCGAAAGCCAGACATCGCCAAGCCACCACGCAGACGACGACACGTCGTTGGTCCAACGGTGGTGATTCGTGGGGATCACGACATCGACCCAGACGACACCGTGCGGGTCGAGCAGCACAGCGCCACCGCCGCTGCGACGGCGAATGATTTCGATGCCCGCTCGCGAGCACCCGGCGACGTCGACGTGGGCAATGGGCTGGGCCGACCCGAGGACCAGTGCTGGTTGATCGACGGAAAACCACCACACCGATGGCTGAGGTTCCGGCGGGATTTCGCGTCCGTGGAACGCGCCGGCATTGCCCTGCACGTACTCGACGGACCAATCGATGTCGGTCACCCGGCCGTCACCGGCGACCAGCGCTCACGATGCGTGGGCCAGGTATGGCTTCCAGGCTTCGGGAACCATGCCGACCGACACTGCCACCCACGCCTGATCGCGCGGCGCCCTCGGCGCTCGGGCCAGACGCATGTTGGCTTCGTCTGGCGTCCGGTCGCGCTTGTGCAGGTTGCAGGGCCGACACGCTGCCGCAACGTTTTCCCATTCGTTGCCGCCGCCGCGAGAGCGCGGCATGACGTGGTCGATCGAGTCGGCATGGGCGCCGCAGTACTGACAGCGATGCTCATCGCGAACGAAGATGGCCCGTCTCGACATCGATGTACGACAGTGATACGGCACCTTCACCACGTAACGCAAGCGAATGACCAAGGGGTTGGGCAGCGCAAGATTCTCCGAACGCAAACGCGTGCCATCGTCTTCGATCAGGTCTGCCTTGTCGGCGAGAATGAGGCAAGCAGCCCTGCGTGCAGGCACCACGCTGAGCGGCTCGTATGTTGCATTCAACACGAGGGCGCTTCGCATGGTCAGCGACCTTACTGACGGTCGGCGGACGGCGCCGGGGTGATTATTGGTTGCTGTCCCATTGCTTGCACCACGACAGGTAGTTCACCACATCCATCGCTTCAGGTCGATGATTCGGATCGCCGTATTGGGTCACCAATCGAAATCTCAGGTAATTGCCAGTTGGTATCGGCAGAAACGGGGCGCGTCGGTACCAGCCTGGCGCTGCCGTTCGTCGCATCTGGCGAACCGCAATGGGCCACAGTGCAGGTCGCATGGCGACCGCAACTGCGATTCGCAGCCACGACTTCACGCTGGCTTGGGCTCCTTGGGAAGGCCGAGAACCATCTCGCCGATGATGTTGCGTTGAATCTGACTGGATCCGGCGTAGATCGTCCCGGCCCGAGCATTGAGGAACACCCCAGCCCATGACGCCGTGCTGTTCGGCGCTCCAGCGTCGTCTGTCTGAAATGCCGTTTGGGGCGGGCGTCCGGTCGGGACGAGTCCATCCATGCCCATGATGTCCATCGCCAATTCGGTGATCACCTTGTGGTACTCGCTCCAGTAGAGCTTGGCGATCGCGCCGTCTGGCCCTGGGTGGTGTCCCTTGGTGAACTGGGTCAGCGTGCGCATGCCGAGATACCGCATCATCTGAACCTTCGCGTAGCATCCGGCCAGCCGCTGACGGATCACCGGGTGGGTATCGAGACCACGTTCTCTTGCCATCAGCATGAGGCGATCGAGTTCGGCCGCAAACCTGATCGGCAGTGTTGCGGCAGACTCGCCACGCTCATAGCCGAGCAAGGTCATGGCGACGGCCCAGCCATTATTGAGGCCACCGACGACATTTTCCTTGGGGCAGACGGCATCGGTGTAGAAGACCTCGTTGAACTCGCTCTCGCCCGAGAGCATCGTGATCGGACGCACCTCGATGCCGGGCTGACGCATATCGACGAGCAGGAACGAAATGCCCTTGTGTCGTGGTGCATCGGGATCTGTGCGGGCGAGCGTGAAAATGTGGTCGGCAAGGTGACCTGCCGACGTCCATATTTTCTGCCCGTTGAGGATCCACTGATCGCCATCGAGTTCGGCCTTGAGCCCAAGGTTGGACAAGTCCGACCCAGCATTCGGCTCGCTGTAGCCCTGACACCAGATGTCGGCGTTGGACAGAATCCGCGGCAGGTAGTGCGCCTTTTGTTCTTCTGTACCCCACTGCAGCAACGTGTTGCCCAGCATCTGGATTCCGAAGACGTCGTTGGGGCCCCCCGTCGGAACGCCGGCCTTGGTGAACTCTTCGGCAACGACTACTTGCTCCAGCGCCGACAGCCCTGCGCCGCCGTACTCGGCTGGCCAACCCGGAGCGAGATATCGACCTTCATTCAAGACGGCTCGCCATTCGGTGACGAACTTGACCAGTTCGTCGCCTTCCAAGCTGCCCACTCCTGCCCATTTCGACGGCAACTTCTCGGCGAGGAAGGCC
>JANOQU010000615.1:0-9180 GCA_031422355.1 Actinomycetes bacterium | reverse complement strand
GCCGACCTCGCCGACGACCCCGATCACCATCGGTTCGCCATCTGCCACTACCTCGTGTTCCCCAACACGGTCTTTAACTGCAACCCCGATCACGTCCAGGTGTTCACCCCGATCCCGATCGACGTTGACCGAACCCGCTTTCTGTGCTGGGAACTGATCTACGGAGGCGATCCTTTCGACCCTGATTATGCGACGTACCACGAGCGAACGATCGAGCACTGGAACCGGCTGAAGCGGGTGGTCGGCGAGGACATCGACATCTATCAGCAACTGCAACGAACGAAGCGGTCGAGCGCCTATACGCAGCACGTCCTCAACGAACGCGAGTGCAAGATCGCGCACTACCACGAGAACATGGACCACAAGATCCAAGGACCCTGAGCTCACCCAACCCGGTCGGCCACAGCGAAGAACCCGGTAACTCCCGGGCACGCGACGGTCAGGTACCGGCGGGTTGGAACAATTCGACGATGTTGCCCGACGGGTCCTCGATCAGGACTTGTGAGCCGCCAGGTCCGGTGATGACGTCATTTCGAAAGGTCACGTCGCCAGCGCGGAGCCGCTCCACCTCGGCGGCGATATCGGCGACGATGAGGTGAATGCGGTTCCAGCCACCCGGGCCGGGCTTGGCACCGTCGGGCATCGGCCGACCGGCGGAGCTTGCCGGGCCGCTGAGCAGCAGCCGCAGGTTGCCCCGGGCGACGTCGGCGAAAGCTGGAGCTGCGCTCATCCGCACGGCAAATCCGAGGTGTGTCGTATAGAAAGCAATTGCGAGGTCCACGTCGTCGACCATGTAGCGCACGCTCACCATCTCGGCCGGTTCGGTCATGGCTCCTCCTGAGCAATTGTGGGAACGGACTCCACCTGGTCACCAAGCGCCGATGGTAACCGACTCCCCCGGCGGGACTTGTCGTCAACGATCGACGAGCGCGATCAGCTTCTTCGGCGCCAGCACGCAGAAGCTTTCCGTCAACAGCTCGCAGACCTCGGCCCAGTCGGTGCGGTCGTCGATCACCATGCCCATTGCATCTCGACCCCATCCGAGGGAAAAGAACGGATGACCGGCGCGTCGCAGCACCTCGAGTTCCTCCCCCGCAGAGCGGAACGAGAGCACGACCAAAGGAGCCGCTTCGTCCACTTCGACGCCGAGTACGTGGGCGAATGTTCGCTTGCGAACCATCCAGCGCGTTCCCGCCCACGCCCTCTCCTCGTAGGCATCGGGCAGCTCGAGGCATAGCTCGCGCAATCGGATCTCGACGTCTTCAGGCACCCGGTCGGTGTAACGGCGCTTTCCCTCGGCCATCGACCAAGAGTACATCCGCTCGGGACAGCGTCGGGCTCCGGCGCGATCACCCAGCCGACCGCCACACGCACGACCTGACACGTCTCACGCCCGCGGTGCTGCCGCGTGCGGCACCCACTTCTGGCACGTTTCACGCCCTCGGTGCTGCGGCGTGCCACCCCTTGGCACACAGCGGGAACAAGGGCGTGAAATGTGCCAAGTGTGACTGGCTGCGGCTGCGGCTGCGGCTGTGGGCAGCCTCGGGCTGCGGCTGCGGCTGTCAGGCGCAGGCTGTCAGGCGATCGTTTTTGGACCGTCGGCCAGTTGGGCAAGTTGGGCGAGACGTGTGAGACCGGGCCCGGCGACGGCGGCCAACTTTGCGGCGCTTGCTTGTACAGCAGGGTCGGTCGCTTGCGTTGGTGAGGTGCGCGCCGGATTGAGGGCGCAACTGTTGGCCCATGCGGCGATGTCCGGCTCCGCGCCGTACGTTCGTGCCGCCAACATTCCACGCACCTGCATCTGGGCCCAGACAGCCAGACTGTCGGGCAGCGTGTTCGGAGGACACAGGCGATTGCGCTCATCGTCGTCGTCACGGGTTGCCTCCACGAACCCGAGCAACGCCGCGCAGTAGCACGGGAACCCGGCGCGGATCGTCTGCAGCCGGATCTTGTCGGGACTCCAGACAGGAACCATCGGCGGATAGCTCAGGCCGGACGCAGCGCAGTGCACGACAAGCGCCCCGGGCGCCAGCGGGACGAGCCCGCCATCTAGGACGATCTCGTCGGCGGACACGTACTTGATGTGCCCGAGGGAAACCACGTTCTCGATGGTGCGCAGCAGATCGAGCTCCCAACGTCCCAGGGTTGGCGTCTTGGCCATTGTGGGTGTTCTGCTGGCGTCGATCCTGAACATCACACCAGCAGCCTCGAGACGCAGGAACAGGTCATCGAGTGACTCAGCATCGGCAGCCGCCGACATGGTGCTCGCGGCCAGACCAAGCGCGACCACGGGGTCCGGCTGGACCATTGCTCGATTCAACATCCACGGCTCGCGTGGGCGGACCCAGACGATCCGGTCTGGTTGCACGCCGTTCGCCAGCAGCCACACAATGCCATCGGTGGCCGTTTTTCCGGATCCGACGATCACGTAGCTGCTCGGCGCGGCGGACAATGTGGCGAGATCGTTGACAGCGACCACCCGAGCGCCATCCGTAACGCCGAAGGGTGGTGGGGTCGTGGCCGGAATCGTTGGAGCCAGGTACGTTGCGTCGACGATCCGCCGCCGGACGTGGATGCGCGTGGTCTCGCCCGAGACGCGGGAAGTGACGAAATGAGCAGCGCCGTCGCTGTAATACTCGCTCCCGCCGAGGAAGGTGACACGGCCAGAGCCGACGAACCGGCGCTGCAGAACCGAATCGTAGTAGTGCTGGATCTCAGCGCGATGAGCCCGCTCCTGGAGACCCGACTCCGGCCCTGACGTCTGTACTTCACCGGTACCGAGCACTGTGGATGCAACGCCGTAGAACACCGACGCCTGGTGGAGCTGCACGAATGGATACGCGTCCTGCCAGTGGCCGCCCGCCGCATGCCGACGGTCGACCATGGTGACGTGAACGTCGGCATTGTCGATGAGTGCGTCGGTGAACGCCATGCCCATCGCACCTGCGCCCACCACGAGATAGTCGGTCGTCATCGAGCGAATGTTCATCTGCCGCGACCTCCATCATCCACTCGCTGGCAGCCCAACCGTAGATCGTCTACCGAGGCACGTTGAACGTGGCTGACGGTGCGCCGATGGCCTGCCGAACGACTACATGGCGTCGACGAGCGGCATGATCTCTTCCTTCAGCCGCTTGAGGTCGTCGAGCGTCTTGGACACCGGCACATCCGCAAAGGGCGGCCACAACAACGGCATGTCGAGTCCGGCCTCTTTGTAGCGCTTGAGATTGTCGGTGATCTGTCCGGCCGTACCAGCGAGCAAATTGCTGCCTTTGCCCATTGGCGTCTGATCGGTTTCTTCGTCGGTGATCACGAACCAGATCATGCTGCACATGTCGAGATCGTCGACCGATCGGTCGCTGCCCAGTTCCTCCAGCTCGCGCTGGATCTCGGCACGCCACTTCGTCAGCTCTTCTGGCGTGTCCTGGATACCGATCCATCCCGACAGGTTGTACTTGGCGATGCGGCTTGCCGAACGCTTCGGGTCTTTGAGACCGCTGAAGTAAATCGGCGGATGCGGGCTCTGAACGGGCTTCGCACCGAATCCGCACCGATCGAAGTCAGCGAACTCACCGTGGTACTCGAAGAGGTCGTTGGTCCAGATTCCCTGCATGATCTCGATCGTTTCACGCACGTGCTTGTGTCGCCTGGGAAAGATCTCCGAAGCACTGGCCGCAGCGAACTCCTCGGGCATCCAACCCGAACCGAGCCCCACGTTGACCCGGCCGTTGGACAGTTGGTCGATGGTTGCGATTTCGCCGGCGAGCACGCCCGGAGCACGGTAGGGCGTGTCGATGATGCTCATGCCGATCCGTACCGTGTCGGTCTTGGCCGCCAGCCACGGAATCAAAGGCATGCCGTGTAGCCACTCGCCCCGCGCCGCCACCGGCAGCGCTTTCGGGAACTCGGTCATCATGCCGAAAGAGAACTGCAGCTCCTCACGATCAGAGGCTTCGGGGACCACAACCCGGTCCAGCGCCCACACCGAGTCGAACTCGAGCTCCTCGGCCATGCTGGCGAGGTCGGCGAGTTCTTTGACGGTGACTTTGTTGCGAAAGTTGGGCAGATAGAGAGCAAGCTTCATGAGAGACGGTCCCCTTGTGTCGTGGTGTGGAGCCGGCTCGCGCCGACCATCGCGGGTCGCAGTGCAAGGACCCCCATGCAGGCTGCGACGCCGTTCGAACCTTGACACGTCCACTCGGAGAAGGCGATCAACGGCTTCTCAACTTCCCAACAACGACTACCTTGACTGCTGTGCAAACGGGTCGGCAGGTGTTGGTCGTCGATGACGACGACGGTGTTCGTACTGCGGTGACGTGGGCACTCGAAGCAGACGGGTTCGAGGTGATTGCCGTCGACAACGGGCTGGCGGCTATGGAGGTCCTTGATTCCTTCCCGCCGGCGCTTGTGATTCTCGACCTGTCGCTGCCCGGCCTCGGGGGTCTTGACGTGCTCAGCCGGGTGCGGGCGGCCGAGGCCAGCAACGGGCAATCGCGGTTGCCGATCATCGTGCTGTCGGGTCGAGATGGCGAGACGGACCGCATCGTCGGCCTCGACCTCGGTGCCGACGACTACCTCGTCAAACCATTCTCGCCGGGCGAACTCGCGGCTCGGGCTCGTTCGCTGCTTCGCCGCTGCGGCGAACCATCGACCGTCGGCAAGCAGCCGTTCCGACCGACGGGTGCAGGCGTCGAGATCGACCGCGAGTCCCGCGACGTTTGGGTCGACGGGAAATCGATTGACCTCGCTGCGAAAGAGTTCGATCTGCTCGCCTTCCTGGTCGACCATCCGCGGCGCGCCTGCCGTCGTGCGGAACTGCTCGCCGCAGTCTGGTCGAGCGATTCGGGCTGGCAGAACGAGGCGACAGTCACCGAACACGTCTATCGACTGCGGCTCAAGATCGAGGCCGATCCGCAGCACCCGAAGTGGATCCGGACAGTCCGTGCAGTCGGATATCGATGGGAGGGGTAAACGTGCTGTCGGGAGAAGAAGTGACAGCGGTCCTGGATTATCAGACTGCGGTCATCGATGAAATCGGCTCCGGGGCGCCACTGCCCGCTGTACTCGACTCCGTCGTTTGCGCGCTCGAAGAACTGATGCCCGCCAGCCGATGCTCGATCCTGCTCCTCGACGACGCCGGCACCCTCCGCCACGGGTCGGCGCCAACGCTTCCCGCTGCGTATTCCGCAGCGATCGATGGGTTGTCGCCGGGGCCGTTCGCCGGTTCCTGCGGGACCGCCGTGTACCTCGGCGAACCCGTGATCGCCGTTGATGTGGTGACGGATCCGCGTTGGGAGCAGTTCCGCGATCTCGCCGCGCGACACCGGTTGCGGGCGTGCTGGTCGAGTCCGATCCGCTGCCGTTCCGTCGTCGTTGGAACGTTCGCCGTTTATCACGAGACGCCTTATCAACCAGACCAACGCGATGAAGAACTCGTGCGCCGATTCACTCATCTTGCGTCGCTCGCAGTCGAGCACGACCAGGCAACGAAGGAGAGCGAGGCGCGGCACGCTGCAGATCTCGCTCGCCATGCGGCCGAGCGCGCGAACCTCGCCAAATCACAGTTCGTCACCGCGTTGAGCCACGAGTTACGAACGCCGCTCCAGGCCATCACCGGCTTCACCGAGAACCTGCAGACACTCGATCTGTCCCCCGATCAACGCCGACTCGCACTGGAGCGGATCACGCGTGCGACGACTCACATCCTGTCCATCGTCGACGACGTACTGGACCTCGCTCGCGTCGAAGCGGGCGCAATGCCCATCGACCTCGGCAACGTCGACGCACACGCGGTTATTGCCGCTTCGCTCGATCTGATCCAGCCGATCGCGGAACAGCGCGGCGTTAGCGTCGAGCGCAATGGCCCGGACGTGACGGTACACGCCGATCGTCGCCGTCTGCAGCAGGTGATGTTGAATCTCGTTGCGAATGCCGTTCGGTTCTCCCCCGCCGGCACCACCGTGACCATCACGACGGAAGCAGACGACCGTTGCGCCCGCATTCATGTCACCGACCAGGGACCGGGTATACCAGACGACCTCCTGGCCCGGCTTTTCGTACCCTTCGATCGCCTCGGTGCCGACGCTGGACGCGAAGGTGGCGCCGGCCTCGGCCTCGTGCTTGCACGGAGACTCACCGAGGCAATGCACGGCCGACTCGAGTTGGCCAGCGTCGTCGGCGTCGGCACTCACGTCACGGTGACGGTGCCGCTGTGCCCTCCGCCCGGAGCTGATCGCGGAGCTCGCGCTTGACGACTTTGCCGTAGTTGTTGGTCGGGAGAGACTCGACGAACCGGTACTCCTTGGGCCGCTTGAACCGGGCGATGTTCTCCAGGCAGGTCCGGTCGAGATCAGCAACCTCGGGCACGAATGCGCCGTCCGCAGCGACGACGAAGGCCACCACCGCTTCTCCCCACTCTGGGTCGGGTCGGCCGACGACGGCGGTGGCGCGGACACCGGGGTGGCGCAACAACGCCTCCTCGACTTCGCGTGGGTAGATGTTCATACCGCCGCTGATGATCAGGTCCTTGGAGCGGTCGCGCAGCGTCAGGTAGCCGTTGGAATCGAAACTACCCACGTCGCCTGTGTGGAGCCATCCATCACGCAGCGCCTCGGCGGTGGCGTCGGGCTGATTCCAGTAGCCAGGCATCACGACGTCGCCGCGCACGACAATTTCGCCGATCTCCCCGGCGGCGAGTTCGCCGCCGTTGTCGTCGACAACACTGACTTCGACATCCGTGCGGGCGACACCCACGCTCTGCAGACGCTCCCGCCACTGCGGATGGTCGCGATCGGCATGATCCGCCTTCGAGAGCGCGGTGATCGTCATCGGCGTCTCGCCCTGCCCGTAGATCTGGGCGAGACGCGGACCGAATACGGCGAGCGCGTCCTCCAAGTCGGCCAGATACATCGGCGCACCGCCATAGATGATCGTCTTCAGACGAGTGAGATCGGCGGTGGCAATCGCGGGGTCGCTTGCCAGCCGCTTCACCATTGTCGGCGCAGCGAAGAACGACACACCGCTCCAGCGCTGAAGGAGCGCAGCGACCTCGGCACCATCGACACCACCAGACTGCGGCACCACACTCACCGCGCCCCGAGCTATGTGCGGGAGTCCGTACAGCCCGGAACCGTGCGAAATCGGCGCAGCGTGGATGATGCTGTCGAGCGCCGTCACCGAGTCGATGTCGGCAAAGTAGCTCAGCGTCATCATCGCCAGATTGCGGTTCGTAAGCGTCGCTCCCTTTGGCCGACCCGTGGTGCCACTCGTATAGAAGAGCCACGCCGGATCCTGCGCTTGACGGTCGACGAGGCGCACCGGATCGGCCGCCGTCAGCCGGTCCCACCGCTCGCCCGGGGCGACGACCGCGGCCTGCAGCGAAGCAACGGTGCCAACGAGCGACTCGACCTCGTCGGCATGATCGTCATCCGTCACGACAACCGCCGACTCGCTGTGTTCGAGGATGTAGGCAATCTCGTCTCGATGCAGGCGCGCGTTCACTGGCACGGCGACCAGGCCGGCGTGCCAAATCGCGAACATGGCCTCCAGATACTCGGGCCGATTGCGCATCACGATGGCCACCCGTTGGCCGGGCTCGAGACCGAACGTCTCCCGCAAACCACCGGCGGCGCCGGCCGTTCGTGCCGCGAACCTACGCCAGTCCGCGTGCACACGCTCACCATCGGCCAGCGCCGGGTTGTCGGGCCGGAGGCGTCCGTGTCGTTCCACCCATACGGCCGGGTTCATCGCACCTGCTCACATTTCACGAAGCGATGGTATGCCGCGTGCACTACCATCGCCATTCCGCATGCGCACGACCTCCGGACCGCGATGAAGCTCGCCCATGGCGAGGCGCTGGCTCGGCTGGCCGCACACGATCATGGTGTGTTCTGCACGATCCACGCCGAGCGCGGGGTCGACGCCGTGCCCGTCGTCTACGTGGCTGACGCCGACGGATACGTCGGCATTCCCGTCGACACGGTCAAACCAAAAACGTCGTTGCGGTTGCAAAGGGAACAGAACCTGGAGGCCGATCCCCGGGCCACACTGCTGATCGAGCAGTGGGATCGTGACGACTGGTCGCGACTGTGGTGGGTGCGTGCCGAGCTGCGCTGGCAGGGCACCGACGCCCTCGACCGTGAGCAGACTCTGGCCGACGAACTCGCCCGGCGCTACACCCAGTACCGGGATCGCCCCTTCGCACGAGTGCTGGTGCTACGCGTCGTCTCGATGACTGGCTGGGCTGCGACGACAGGTTGAGCACCCCGTCGCTCTGTGATCGGGCGACGTTACTCATTCGCCGCGTGCGAAGGTGGCCGGGACGTCGCGACGAGTGTGCAGGACGCGCCAAATGTCAATTCGGTCGTCGAACGGCACGTAGAAGATCACGTACGGGAACCGGCGCAGCCCCAATGCTCGAACGTCGGGGATGCCGAGCTCGTAGGCGAACCGCAATGACCCGGTGTTCGGCGATCGCTTCAGTCGTTCGATTCCGCGCTGAAGCGCGTCGATGAAGGCGAGCAATATCGCATCACCTGCGTCGACACGGAGATAGGCGATTGCGTCGTCGACATCCGTCGCGGCACGTGCGCGCAGGTGCGCTTGGCGTGCCATCGCTGCGTTCAGTCGGCAGGGTCGACGTGCGCTCGGAGCGCCGCGAAGTAGCCCGAGTCGGCGATTGCTCCGGGAGGCGAGGACGCTCCATCGAGAAGTAGTACCCGAAGCTGTTGGCGGTCCCGTTCGCGGCGAATGAGGTCACGCACGAACTCGCTCGTCGATCCATATCCGCCCTGATCCACTTGGGCGTCGACAAATGACTTCAGTTCGTCAGGCAGCGACACGTTCATCGTCGTCATGAGGGAGAGCCTACGCCTGATGGCAATCTTTGCCAAGCCAAGGCTGACGACGCTATCCCGGACGAGAGAGGCGCCACGTTGATCGGGACGTACCGACCGCGTAACGTGCGCTGCGAGAGGCGGTAAAGACATGGGTGCGGAGTGGTTCGACGACGCAGTGCTGTATCAGATCTATCCACAGTCGTTCGCCGACTCCGATGGCGACGGCATCGGAGATCTGCGCGGCGTGATCGAACGCCTGGACCACATCGAGTCGCTTGGCGTGAATACGTTGTGGTTCAACCCGTGCTTCACGTCGCCATTCGTGGACGCCGGCTACGACGTC
>JANOQU010000614.1:0-13442 GCA_031422355.1 Actinomycetes bacterium | reverse complement strand
AAGCCGCCGGGCTTCCGACCGATGGGTTCTTTACCGACTCACCGGATTTTCGTTTCGAAGCTTACATCACAACGAATGCCAGCCGGAAGGTAAGGGTGCGAATATGACCTATCCATATGACGCTGCGGTTCTCGCGAAGCGCAATCGTAACATTGTCTATGAGGCGGTGGTCAAGGCCGTGTTCCGCCCGGCAGTCCGCCGACCGGCGCTTCTCGGGCTCGTGCGCGAAGTCAGCCGACTCTCGCCGACTCACGCAGAGCGATTGACCTTGCAGGTTCAGCCATTCGTGCGTCGAGCAACCGACTACCTCGGCCAAGAAATGGATGCCGGTCGATTGCGTCAGGCGGACCCGGGCCTTGTCATCGCGCTCGCCTACGCAACCGTGACCGGAATCGCGACCGAGCCCGAAGCGTTACGTGCCGTCCAATGGCCGATGACCCCGATCGGCCTTCGACGGCTGCGAGAAGAACTGATTGCCTTCGTGCTCGCTGCCCTTCGCCCGCCAGCTGGTTAGTTCAACGCTTGGTGTTGCGTCGACGGCGATGATGGCGCTCTACGGCGAGTTCGATGAGTCGATCGACGAGTTCGGGATACGGCATCCCGGAGTGCTGCCACATCTTGGGGTACATCGAGATCGGTGTGAAGCCAGGCATTGTGTTGACTTCGTTGATGAGAAAGCCGCGGCCGTTCTCCTCGAAGAAGAAGTCGACTCGCGCGAGACCTTCACATCGCAACGCTCGATAGACCTCGACCGCTCGACGACGGACGTCTGCTGACTGGCTGTCGGTGAGCGGTGCCGGGATCAGAAGCTGCGCGCTGTCCGCGAGGTACTTGTCCTCGTAGTCGTAGAACTCCTTGCCGGGAACGACCTCGCCAGCGACGCTGGCGACCGGATCGAGATTGCCGAGCACAGCGACTTCGATCTCGCGGCCGACGATTGCCTCCTCGATCACAACCCATTCGTCGTAACTGAGCGCATGTTCGACCGCAGACTGCAGCTCCTCGAGGCTTGACGCCTTGGACACGCCGACCGATGAGCCCATGTTCGACGGTTTGACGAAGACCGGAAGGCTCAAGTCGGCTGCGATTTCCGCGAGACGATCCGGACCGACTTCGTGTTCGCGCACGCTGATCCAGCGGGCCTGCGGTATGCCATGGAAACCGAGAACCTCTTTGGCCATTGCTTTGTCCATGCCGACTGCGGACGCGAGCACCCCGCTGCCGACGTACGGCACATCCATCAATTCGAGGAGGCCTTGCACTGATCCGTCCTCGCCGAGAGGGCCGTGCAACAGCGGCATCACGACAACAGGTCCGGCGGCACTGGCTGCCGTCAGCATCGGCGTCGGTGACATCGATTCGCCGGACACCTCCAGGCGGGCGGGTAATGCGTCAGGCCCGCCCGTCAATGCCCGCAGCGCCCCTGACGCGAGCTGCCAATTCCCTTCGCGGTCGATTCCGATCGGTGTGATGCGGTAACGAGTCTGATCCACCGCCCGCAAGACGTGGGCTGCCGTGACGCAGCTCACGTCATGCTCGGCGGATTGGCCACCGAATATCACGATCAGGTTGATCCGTTGATCTGCCATACCTTCACCGTAGCCCTGCCCGCCGCTACGGTTCCGGCATGCGTTTCATGGCCAGCGAGGTCGCTCGGGCGACGGGCGGGATCCTGTTCGGCCCTGATGTCTTGATCGACGGCGTGTCCTTCGACAGTCGATCGGTGACGCCAGGCCAGTTGTTCGTTGCGATCGTGTCCGAACGCGACGGACACCAGTTCATTGCCAGTGCTCTTACATCCGGAGCCGCTGCATACCTGACGCACCAGCAGCCGGGAAATGGCACCGCCGTCGTTGTCGGCGACACGGCCCAAGCTCTGATGCAGCTCGCGGCCTGGGCCCGATGCCGCACGGATGCCCACGTCGTCGGCGTCACTGGATCTGTCGGCAAAACCAGTACCAAGGACCTTGCCCTCGCTGCGCTGTCAGCCGGTCTCCGGGCAGCGGCCAACGAGCGAAGCTTCAACAATGAGCAGGGTCTGCCCGTAACGATCCTGAATGCTGCGGACGACACCGAGGTCCTCGTGCTGGAGATGGGCATGCGGGGCTTCGGCGAGATCACCCGATTGTGCGATGTCGCCAGACCGAATGTCGGCGTCGTCACCAGGGTTGCGCCAGCTCACACCGAGCGCGTCGGCGACATCTATGGCGTTGCGAAGGCCAAGGCCGAACTCATTCGTGCCCTACCAGCCACCGGCACGGCGATTTTGAACGCAGACGACCCATTGGTGACAGCGATGGCCAGCGAGACCGACGCCGTTGCGATTCGATTCGGTCACACCGATGCGGCCGAGGTGCAGATCACTGATCTCGTCCTCGACGAGATGGCGAGACCTCGCTTCGTGGCACGGACTCCGTGGGGAGACGTCGCCGTCGCATTAGCGGTAAGTGGTGCCCATATGGCTGTCAACGCTGCGGCCGCCATGGCCGTCGCCGGGACGTGCGGCGTCGAGATCGCAGCGGCGGCTGACAACCTTCGCACGGCGCTGCTGTCGCCGTGGAGAATGGAGATCACCCGCACGCGGCGAGGCGTGGTCGTGATCAATGATGCTTATAACGCCAATCCGGCGTCTATGAAGGCAGCAATCGAGACGCTCGTTGCCCTACCCGGTTCCGGACGGCGAGTGGCGGTTCTCGGCGTGATGGCGGAGCTCGTCGATCCGGTTTCGGACCATCGTGAGATCGCGGAACTCGTCCAACGACACGGCATCGAACTCGTGGCCGTCGGAACCGACCTTTACGGCATCGAGCCAACGAGCGACCCGCTGGGTATCACGGCATCACTGGCCAGCGACGACGCCGTGCTCTTCAAAGCAAGCCGTGTGGCTGGTCTCGAGCGGTTGGCCGGTCTCGCCGTCGACCAGTAGCTGCGCAGGGCGTTTGATCAGGTTGGTCCACCAACTCAGGACGAGTGCTCCGACGACGGCGACGAGCAGAACGGGTCGCGCCCCGATCCGGTCGATGACGGGGCCGAACGCCAACGCACCGAGAGTCACGGTGCCGCCGAACGCCATGAACCACAGTGACATCACGCGAGCGCGCTCGTGGTCGCGCATGTTGGTCTGGAAGACGGTGACCATCGGCGTCACAGCCATGAAGTAGAAGAACCCGAGAAGGAAGCTGATTGGAATTGCGAGTTCCGGACCCCTCGCCAATGCAAAGACCAGCATCGACGCTGCGAAGCCCTGAAAGGCGATCACGATCAGCCGACGCCGATCGAATCGCAGGAGCACGGTGCCGCACGCCAGGCCGCCAAGGCATGCGCCCAGGCCCCACGTCGCATACAGCCACTTGTACGTAGCACCCTCGGAGTCGAGACCGAAACTGAGCCGGGCGATTGATGGGAACAAGCTGACATAGGGCAGGCAGAAGAACGAGAATGCCGTCATTGCGATCAGCATCCGGCTCAGCACGGATCGGTCTCGTGCGATCCGGATACCACTGAGCAGCTTCTGGATGCCGCGTTCAACGGACAGGCTGCGAACAGCCGGAATCGTGATCATCAAAATTGCCGTGATCGCGAACAGATATGTCGCAGCGTTGACCAGGAACAGTTGCGACACGCTGACTCCGGCACCGATCAGCGCGGCCGCAATGATCGGGCCGATAACTCGCGAGCCGTTGAGCATCACCGAGTTGAGGCTGAGCGCCCCGGGAAGGTCTTCACGACTCACGAGCAGCGGTATCGAGGACTGCATCGCGGGCGCACCGAGGGCATTGAACGTTCCGATGGCCAGTTGGATCGAGAAGATGGCCCACAGGGATGCATCACGGGAGATGAGAAAAGCGATACCGATCGCGAAGATCAGTTGCGCTGTCTGGTTGGAGACCAGCCACGGCTTGCGGGGAAACTTGTCGGCGAGGACGCCGCCAGGGATCGACAGCAAAAGCAGCGGTCCGAGTTGAGCGAACACGATGACTGCGACCCAGGTCGCTTGGTTGGTGCGGTGATCGATGTAGGCGGGCAGCGCAAGGTTCTGCATCCATGTGCCGATGTTGCTCGCAAACAGGCCGATCCAGATGATTCGAAAGTCTCGGTAGCCAAGGGCGGCCCGGACCGTGCCAGGGCTGGCGTTATTCGAGGATCTTGGATACATCGCAGTCGCGCTCATCTGATCCTGCGATCTTAGTTGCAGTACGCAAGGAGTTCTGCTGCATTCGGCGCAGACGGTTGATCGGCCGCCGGTCGGTTGTCACACCGCAGACAGTCAGACAGGCTTACGAGCAATCACGATCGCCGAGAGACCGAATGGCAAATTGCAGCGTCGAAGAAACCGTCGTTCGACCGATGCAATCGCCGACAGCAAGCCGCCGAGCCCAGATTGGTTTCGGCCGACATCGCTGCGGCCCTTTCCTCGCTCGACGATGCCCATCACGAACGCTGGCGGTACGAGAAAGCTGTAGGCGCCTGTCGCTTTGACGATCTCTAGTCCGGCATCCTCGGCGAATCGACGGAGCTCGCGGACACTGAAACGGCGGCCGGTATGGGTGACGTCGTCGTGGCTGCGCCACAAACGTTTGCCGCCAGGCTCCATCAGGGCGACGATCCCTCCCGCCTTGGTCACCCGAGCGAAGTCGCACACCAGCGCCGCAGGGTCCGGGTTCATCCGATGGCACAGCGCCGTCACGCACAAGACCGTGTCGAACGCTTCGTCACGGAATGGGAGTTGGTTGAGGTCGGCCTCGGTCGGCAGGTACCCGGGATGATCGGTGCGCGCGATCTCGAGCGCGAATCTCTCGAAGTCGGCCAACACCGTTGGCGCCGATGCCGTCATCCATCCGCCCGTAGCGCCAGTCCCGCCCGCCGCGTCGAAATGGAGCGCATCGGCCCGTCGGTCGAGGTGAGGGTCGATGAGTTGGCGGAGCAGGGTTCTCGTGCTCCGGTACCACCAGTGGTTCGCGCCGGCTTCGGCCATCCGCCGGTACTCGTCGTGATCCATTGCGCCAGTGTGGCACCCTCGCAGCACGTTTCATCCACTAGCTTCGCGGCCGTGATCGAGACGGGCCAAGGGGCATTTCCGCGTGGCCTCGCTGGCGCGGTTTGCGTGGTCACAGGTGGTTACGGCTTCATTGGCTCCAATCTTGTCCACGCGCTGGTCCGCGCCGGTGCCACCGTGCGGATCGTCGACGCATTGATACCGTCGCACGGTGGGCATCGTTGCAACATCGATTCGCTGACGGTCCAAGCACTCGAAACGAGCATCGCCGATCCAGCTGTGGCGGATGTTGTGACGGGCGCAGATCTGGTTTTCAACCTCGCCGGTCAGGTCAGCCACACGGCTTCAATGCGCGATCCCCAACGTGATCTCCGCCTCAACGCGCTCGATCATGCAGAGTTCCTCGAGACCATTCGACGAGTCAATCCAACCGTACGCGTCGTGCACGCATCGACGCGTCAGGTCTATGGAAAGGTGAGCCGGCTTCCCGTCGACGAGACCACCGCTGCAAATCCTGTCGACGTGAACGGTGTGGCGAAACTTGCCGGTGAGCAGTTGCACCTCGTCTACTCCCAGGCCTACGGAATGTCGACGACATCGCTTCGGTTGAGCAACGTCTACGGACCACGTCAACGGCTCTCGACCGACGACCTCGGCTTCCTTCCGGTGTTCGTTCGCAAAGTTCTGCTCGGTGAAACAATTCAATTGTTTGGCGACGGCTTGCAGCGCCGGGATTGCCTTCATGTCGACGACGTGGTCGCAGCCTTCATTGCGGCGACGGCCGATGACGCGATCGGGCGGGTCTATAACGTCGGCCACTCCGTCGACGCCACGCTTGCAGAGATTGCCGAGATCATGGTCGACCTTGCAGCGAGTGGGGGAGGCGTCGAATACACCCCATGGCCAGCGGATCACGAACGGATTGCGATCGGTTCGTTCAAGACCGACAGCTCGCTGATCGGTCGTGAACTCGGCTGGTCATCCACGATCGATTTGACAGCCGGGATCGCCAACACAATCGACTTCTACCGGAGCCATCCGTGGTACCTGTCGTCGACCTGAGCCGTCGCGGTCAACGCATTGCGGGTCACTTCGGCTCCGCCGTGTCGGCAGTGGTCGCCAGTGGTTCGTACCTGCTGGGCGAGCAGACGCGCAGCTTCGAACGCGAGTTCTCTCAGTGGATTGATCCGAACCGGACGGTGCAGGTCACCGCAGTTTCTTCCGGCGGCGCTGCGCTACAACTTGCCCTGCGCGCGTTGGGCGTAGGACCGGGTGAAGAAGTAATCGTGCCAGCCTTCACTGCGGTTCCGACGGCGTCGGCGGTCTGTGCGGTCGGAGCGTTGCGGGTCGCTTCGGCTCCGCCGTGTCGGCAGTGGTCGCCAGTGGTTCGTACCTGCTGGGCGAGCAAACACTCGGCTTCGAACGCGAGTTCTCCGATTGGATCGATCCGACCCGGACGGTGCATGTCACCGCAGTTTCTTCCGGCGGCGCTGCGCTACAACTTGCCCTGCGCGCATTGGGCGTAGGACCTGGTGACGAAGTAATCGTGCCGGCCTTCACCGCGGTTCCAACAGCTTCGGCGGTCTGTGCCGTGGGCGCAACGCCCGTTCCGGTCGACGTGGAGAGCGACACTGCCAATCTCGATCCGCTCCGCCTTGGCGACGCGACCACCAGCCGCACGCGAGCCGTCATCGTCGTGCATTTGTTCGGTCGACCTGCAACCATCCCGCACACCGAGCTTGCGATCGTCAACGACGCTGCTCAAGCTCACGGCGCAATCGGAGATCACACACAGGTTGCGGCGACCGCGTACAGCTTTTATCCGACGAAGAACCTTGGCGGGATCGGCGACGGCGGAGCAGTGGCAACCAATGACTCCAAGCTCGACGACACGATTCGACGACTTCGGGTGCACGGGATGACTGACTTGTACGTTCACGAAGACATCTCCCAGAACTTTCGAATGTCGGAGATCGAGGCGGCGTGGTTGCGGCACGGACTGACCCGGTTGACCGATGACAATCGGCGACGGCAACGGATCGCTCGGCATTACCGCGAATGCGCTCCGGATCTCTTCTGGCAGGCGGACCACGAGGACCATGTGTTCCACCTCTGCGTGTTTCGCTCAAGCGTCCGCGACGACGTTCGACGATCCCTGGCAGCGAGTGGCGTCGCCACGGCGGTCCATTACCCGCTGTCGCTCCACAATCAACCGGCGTATCGAACGTTCGCGCGCGCAGCGTGTACGAATGCAGCGCAGTGGGCACAAGAGTGCGTGACCGTGCCGTGTTTTCCCGAGATGACCGACGGCGAGGTCGAACTCGTTGGCTCGGCGCTGGCGGCATTGGCTGTCGTGGCTCGATGAAGCTGTCTGGTGTTTCTGCGATGTTCCCGTGCTACAACGACGCGATGACGATCGGAGTGCTGGTCGACAACGTGCACACTGCGCTGACGCCGTACGCCGATGATGTCGAGGTGATCGTCGTCAACGACGGCTCGACAGACGGTTCCCGGGAGGTGCTGGACTCGCTTATTGCTGATCGGCCGTGGCTCGCGGTGGTTCATCACGACAAGAACCGTGGCTATGGCGGAGCGCTCATCAGCGGCTTCGACGCGGCCTCGCTGGAGTGGATCTTCTACACCGACGGCGATGCCCAGTACGACGCACGCGAGGCAGCACTGCTCGCCGAACTCGCCACCGACGACGTCGACATCGTGCAGGGTTACAAGCTCGGCCGTGGTGACCCGTTGCACCGCAAGGTGATCGGGCGGGTCTATCACCACGTCGTCAAGTTGCTCTTCGGTCTGCCAGGGCGTGACACGGATTGCGACTTCCGACTCTTCCGCCGCCGACTGATCGTCGATCGCCCGCTGACGTCGACGAGCGGCGTCATCTGCGTCGAGATGATGCGGAGTTTCCGCGACCAAGACGCACGATTTGTCGAGGCTCCGGTCCATCACTTCGCTCGACCGTCGGGCAAGTCCCAATTCTTCAGGCTTCCGGCAATCGCTCGAAGCGCTCGGCAGTTGCTCGGCCTGTGGTGGCGGATCGTGGTCAGAGGATGAGTGCCACCGAGACCAGGGTCGATCGCCAGACCCGACGCGTCATCTCCAGCCTCTCCAGCGACGATGGCGCGCGGTGGGCTTTCCGACTTGCGATCGTTGGCGCCGTCGTGGTCTATTTCGTGGTTGGTCGTCACCAGTGGTTCACCCGTGACGATTGGGCCAGCATCTTCACTCGGGAGACCGTGCTCACCACCGACGGCTGGCAACACTGGCTCTTCGACCCCCAGGATGGTCACTGGCTGACGGTGCCGATCCTTGCCTTCGGTGGTATCCGGCGAGTGTTCGGCCTTGACTCGTACTGGCCGTTCCTGATCCCCACCCTGGTTGCCCACGTCGGCGCCGTCTTTCTCGTTCGTGAAATCTGTCGGCGTCGGCGGGTGTCGGCGTGGACCACGACGATGGTCTGCTCGCTGCTGCTGGTCCTGGGATCCGGTTGGGAAAACCTGATCTTCGCGATCCAGATTTGCTACACCCTCTCGCTCGTCACATTTCTTGCCCAATTCCTGCTCGTCGACCACGACGGCGGCGTCGACCGACGCGACTTCATCGGCTCTGCTCTTGCCGTGATTGGCATGATGTCATCGGGCTTCGGTCCGATCTTCATGGTCGGCATCGTGATCCTGCTGGCGCTTCGTCAGCGGTGGAAAGCGCTGCTCGTCGCCGCCGTTCCGCAAGGGGTCGCATACATGTGGTGGCTGCTGGCGTGGTCGAGCGACAAGGCGGCCGACGCGCGGCCCGGTAATCAGTCGCAGCTCCCAGCGTTCGTCGTTCGTGGAGTGAGCGCGACGTTCGAGGGACTCACGTCGCTACCGGGCCTCAGCGGGCTTGCGATTGTCGCCACGATTGCCGTTGCGATTCGACCAGGGCTCGACGTGCGGACCCGCACGACCGTGCTTGCGCTGTGCGCGACCGTGCTGGTGATGTTCACCGCAATCGGGTTTCAACGGCTCGGGTTCGGAGTGTCGACTGCGGCGTCGTCGCGGTATGTGCACATGGCGGCGATCGTGGTGTCTCCAGCATTTGCGCTGATGATCGATCACCTTTACCAGATCGGCCGCGAAGCGCGTCTGGCCGGATTGGCGGTAGTGGCCGTCGCTGGGGGCGTGAACGTGGCCGTGCTCCGCGAGCAATCGGTTCAATGGGCTGTGGCCTCGCGCCATGAGCAGACGACCATGGCGTTGATTGCTGGGTCCGGACTGGCGCCGACGGTGGATCCGAGCCGTTTTCCGTTCGTGAACAGCCCCGATCTGATCGTTGGCGCGATTCCGTTCCTGATCGATGAGCGGGCCATTGTCGCCCGCGTGCCTGTCACCGAGGCCGAGGTCCAACTCGTGAGGAACGCATTGGGTCTGGCACCGTGAGGCTGGCTCAGTAGCCGAGCAAAGTCGCCGGGTCGACATACGCAAGCCCGAGCGCTTCGGCGACAGGGGCATTGACCACCTGGCCGGCAACGGTATTGAGGCCGTGAGCCAGCGCCGGGTCGCGCTTGGATGCGCCTGACGCACCGTGGAGGGCAACCTCGAGTTGATACGGCAGCGTTGCGTTCGTGAGTGCATAGGTGCTCGTATGCGGGACGGCCCCCGGCATGTTGCCCACGCCGTAGTGCAGCACGCCGTGCAGGAGATATACAGGATCATTGTGGGTGGTCTCGTGAATCGTCTCGATGCAACCGCCCTGGTCGATCGCAACGTCGACGATCACGGCGCCGGGCTTCATGTTGCGAACCATGTCGTCGCTGACCACAACTGGCGCCCGACCGCCAGCGACGAGTACGGCGCCGATGACGAGGTCTGCGTCAGCCACGTGTCGCTCGATGGCACCACGGTTCGACGCGAGGGTTACGATCCGGCCTTTCTGAATCTGGTCCACCCATCGCAGCCGATCCAGATTCTTGTCGAACAGCACGACTTCGGCTTCCATTCCGGCTGCGATCCATGCCGAGTTCCAACCAACATTGCCAGCGCCGAGCACGACGACCTTGGCTGGCCGGACGCCGGGCGCGCCGCCCATCAGCACACCCCGGCCGCCGTTGTGCCGTTCGAGGTAGTGGGCACCCATCTGTGGTGCAAGTCGGCCGGCGACTTCGCTCATCGGTGCAAGGAGCGGCAACGCGCCGCTCTCGGCCTGCACGGTCTCGTACGCAATGCCGGTCGTGCCGGCCGCCAGCAGCGCCGACGCAACTGCCGGGTACGCAGCGAGGTGAAGGTATGTGAAGAGCGTGAGGTCGGCGCGCAGGAACGCAAACTCTTCTTCCTTGGGCTCTTTGACCTTGACGACCATCTGCTGAGCCCAGGCATCGGCAGCGGTCGCCACGATCGTCGCGCCGGCGGCGACGTAGTCCGCATCAGCGAAGCTCGCTCCTTCGCCGGCACCGGTCTCGATGAATACTTCGATCCCGTGGCGTTCCAACTCGCGAACGCCGTCGGGCGTCATCGCGACGCGGTGTTCGGCCGTCTTGATCTCGCGAGGAACCCCCACTGTCGAAATGACGGCTCCAGCAGCTGAGCGTGCAGTGTTCATCCCGTCAATATGACACACGCGGCGGCAATGCGAGACCGCGGAATCTGCTATCTCTATGGGCACACATCTCCTGAGAGGACGCGACCCATGCAGGGTTTCAAGAACTTCGTCAACGGCGAGTACGTCGACGCCGCCAGCGGTGCAACGACGGCCGTGATCGATCCCACGAACGGCCAGCAGTATGCCGAATCTGCGTTGTCCGGCCCGGCGGATGTCGATGCTGCAATGAAGGCCGCATCGGCTGCGTTCGAGGAATGGAAGGAGTCCACACCGTCGGAACGCTCGTTGGCATTGTTCCGGATCGCCGACGCCGTCGAGGCCCGGGCGGAGGAATTGATCGCTCGCGAGGTCGAGATCACCGGTAAGCCGATCTCGTTGACCCGCAGCGAAGAGATCCCGCCGATGGTTGACCAGATCAGGTTCTTCGCCACCGCCGCACGACACCTCGAGGGCAAGGCCGCCGCCGAGTACATGCGGGGCATGACCAGCTTCATTCGCCGCGAACCAGTCGGGGTCTGCGCTCAAGTCGCACCGTGGAATTACCCGATGATGATGGCCGTCTGGAAGTTCGCGCCGGCGCTCGCAGCCGGGAACACCGTTGTGTTGAAACCGAGCGACACGACACCCGCCACGGCCGGCCTCTTGGCAGAAATCGCCGCCGAGTTCTTGCCGAAAGGCGTGTTCAACGTGATCAACGGAGATCGGGACACCGGTCGAGCAATGGTGGTGCATGACGCGCCGGCGATGGTCAGTATCACCGGCTCGGTCAGGGCCGGAATGGAAGTCGCTGAGGCCGCGTCACACAGCTTGAAGCGGTTACATCTCGAACTTGGCGGCAAGGCACCTGTCGTGGTCTTCGACGACGCCGACATCGCCGCCGCGGCAGAGGGAATTTCGACGGCTGGCTTCTTCAACGCCGGGCAGGATTGCACTGCGGCGACTCGCGTCATCGTTGCTCCGGGAATCTACGAAGACTTCGTCGCCGCCCTGGCCGAGGCCGCTGCGGGGCTCAAGACTGGCATGCCAGACGACGAGGACGTGCTGTACGGCCCGGTCAACAACGCAAGCCAACTCGCCCGAGTGAGCGGATTCCTCGACCGCACTCCCGATCATGCGCGAGTTGCGAACGGTGGAAACAGAGTGGGTGATTCGGGCTACTTCTTCGCCCCGACGGTCGTGGCCGACTTGCGTCAAGACGACGAGATGATTCAGAACGAGGTGTTCGGACCGGTGATCACCGTCCAGAAATTCAGCGACGAGGACGAAGCCGTCCGGTGGGCCAACGGAGTGGAGTACGGCCTCGCGTCGTCGGTGTGGACGAAAGACTTTGGGCGAGCGATGCGGATGTCGAAGCGGCTCGATTTCGGATGTGTCTGGATCAACACCCACATCCCCCTCGTCGCAGAAATGCCCCATGGTGGCTACAAGAAGAGTGGCTACGGCAAGGACCTGTCCGCGTATGCGCTCGACGACTACACCCGGATCAAGCACGTCATGGCCAACATCGACAGCTGACGAGTTCCAAACTGTCAGGGCGGGTCGATCATCGCGCGCAGAACGCGTCCCAGGCGTCGGTGAACACCCGAACGAGGGTGTCGCCGATGAAGCGCAACTCGTCCGGCCCGCACGTCAGGGGAGGCGCCAAGACCACGACCGGATCGGCGCGGTCGTCGGCGCGGCAGAAGAGGCCCGCCTTGTACAGCGCCGGTGACAGCACCCCCCGAAGGAGCCACTCGCACTCCTCGTCGTCGAAGGTGGCTTTGGTTGCCTTGTCCTTGACCAATTCAGCGACACGGAAGTACCCGCAACCGCGCACGTCCCCAACGATCGGGAGTTCGGCGAGACGCGCCATCGTCTCGTCGAAGATCGGCTCGTTGCGAAGGACATTGCCCGGAAGGTCCTCGCGCTCCATGACATCGAGGTTGGCCATCGCGACAGCGCAACTGACGGGATGACCGCCGAACGTCAAGCCGTGCAGGAACACCCGATCACCTTCGAGGAACGGAGCCGCCAGCCGATCGCTGACGATCACCCCGCCGAGTGGTGCGTAACCGCTCGTGACACCCTTGGCAAACGTGATCATGTCGGGCTGGTAGTCGAACCTGTCACAGCCGAACCAGTGACCAAGCCGCCCGAACGCGCAGATCACTTCGTCGCTGATCAGCAGAACGCCGTAGCGATCGCAGATC
Source organism: Actinomycetes bacterium (assembly GCA_031422355.1). GTDB lineage: Bacteria > Actinomycetota > Acidimicrobiia > Acidimicrobiales > Ilumatobacteraceae > WLMZ01. The sequence goes on along the minus strand of JANOQU010000614.1, from coordinate 671 downwards.
TCGCGGACCCGCTGGAAATATCCAGGCGGTGGCACCAATGCTCCACCGGTGTTCTGAACCGGCTCCAGCACGATGCAGGCAACGGTCTCGGGGCCCTCCATCAGGATCCTGGTCTCGATGTCGTCAGCGGCGGCAAGTGAGTCCGCGCCGGGCCTGGCGCGGTAGGAGTTCGTGTTCATCACCTTCACGGTGCCCGGCAGCAACGGCTCCCACGGATTCTTGATCGACGGGATGCCCGAGATCGAAAGCGCCCCCAGGGTGGTGCCGTGGTACGCGTAGTGACGACTGATCACCTTGCGCCGCATCGGTTGGCCGATCGCAGCAAAGTACTGAACGGCCAGCTTCCATGCGCTCTCGACCGCCTCGCCGCCCCCAGTGGTGAAGAACACCCGGTTCAGATCGCCTGGCGCCATTGTGGCCAGCCGTTCGGCGAGCCGGATGCCCGGCTCGTGTCCGAAGCTCCAGAGTGGGAAGTACCCGAGCGTGGCCGCCTGGCTGGTCGCAGCTTCGGCGATCTCTCGTCGGCCGTGGCCGACTTGGACCGTGAACAGGCCGGACAACCCATCGAGTAGCCGATGGCCGTGCTGGTCGACGATGTATGCACCATCGCCGCTGGTGATGATTGGCATGGGATCGCGCTGGAATGCGCCCATCCGGCTGAAATGTCCCCA